>JAQTXN010000194.1 GCA_028688755.1 Methylococcales bacterium
AAGCATTGTCGATTTTCATTTTGCCACCTTCGATTGAAGTGTTGCAACAGCGACTTGAAAATCGTGGCAAAGATGACGCGCAAATTATTGCTCGTCGTATGAAAGATGCTGTTACCGAAATGAGCCATTATCCTGAATTCGATTATTTAGTGGTCAACGATGATTTTTCTGTTGCGTTGAATGCGCTAAAAAGCATTGTTATTGCAAACCGTTTAAAACAAGCGCGTCAAACCGCCGTTTTGCAATCATTGCTAACGAATTTATTGGCATGAAATTAGAACAATTTAAGATAAAACCTATAAAATAAGTCAACTTTTAATCTCATCCTAAATTGACATGAAAAAAATAGAATTACTCTCGCCTGCGGGAACCATTAAAAATATGCGTTATGCGTTTGCCTTTGGGGCAGATGCGGTTTATGCAGGGCAGCCACGTTACAGTTTGCGCGTTAGAAACAACGATTTTCTACACGATAATTTGCAAATCGGTATTAACGAAGCGCACGCATTAGGCAAAAAGTTTTTTATCGCGGCAAACGTGATTCCGCATAACGCGAAAGTGAAAACGTTTTTAAAAGACATTGCACCTGTCGTGGCGATGAAACCTGATGCGCTGATTATGGCTGACCCAGGTTTGATTATGATGATGCGTGAAACACATCCTGAAATGCCGATTCATTTATCCGTTCAAGCGAATACGGTGAATTACGCGGCGGTGAAATTTTGGCAAAAAATGGGCGTTGAGCGCGTGATTTTATCGCGTGAACTCTCACTCGATGAAATTGCTGAAATTCGCCAACAATGTCCAGACATGGAAATCGAAGTTTTTGTACATGGCGCGTTGTGCATTGCCTATTCGGGACGTTGTTTACTTTCTGGCTATTTCAATCATCGTGACCCAAATCAAGGCACTTGCACAAATTCTTGTCGCTGGAAATACGACACTAAACCTGCCGAAGAAAATGCCGAAGGTGATTTGATTTTGCCTGACGAAAACGGCTCGGTTTTATCGATGAGCGACATTAGCAACGCCAGTTGTGGCGGCGCAGAGCGTCATCCGCTTGCAGACAAAGTTTATTTCCTCGAAGAAGAAGGTCGCAAAGGTGAATTATTGCCTGTGATGGAAGACGAAAACGGCACTTACATCATGAATTCCAAAGATTTACGCGCCATCGAACACGTTCAGCGTTTAGTTGAAATTGGCGTGGACAGTTTAAAAATTGAAGGGCGCACCAAATCGCATTATTACGTTGCTCGCACCGCACAAACGTATCGCCAAGCGATTGATGATGCACTCGCAGGGCGTGAATTTAATCCGCAATTGTTAGGCGTGTTAGAAAATCTAGCGAATCGTGGCTACACCGACGGTTTTTATCAACGTCATCACACCCACGAACAGCAAAATTATTTAACGGGGTATTCAAAAAGTCATCAGCAACAGTTCTGCGGCGAAATTCGAGATTACGACAAAGAAACAGGTTTAGCGACGATTGATGCGAAAAATAAGTTTTCCGTTGGCGATAAAATCGAATTGATTTTGCCTGAAGGCAATAAAGACCTTGTGATTGAACGCATGGAAGATATGTGGGGCAAAGAGATGACTGAAGCGAGCGGCGGTGGTTATGAAGTAAAAATCCCGTTGCCTGAAATGAAAGAAAGCAGTAATGGTTACGGTTTGATTGCGCGTTATATCTAACTTTTAAACAAAGGCAAAAACATGAAATCTGAACAAACAAGTTACGAAGAGCTTTTTTACGCGCTAAATGAGGCTGCGATTATTTCAACTTCCGATTTGGCGGGAAATATCACTATGGTAAATGACAAATTTTGCCAAATTAGTGGCTATAGCAGCGATGAATTATTAGGAAATAACCACAGAATCGTGAATTCTGGCACACATGAAAAAGGTTATTTTGCCCAAATGTGGGAGAAAATCTCAAAAGGCGAAATTTGGGTTGGTGAAGTGTGCAATCGAAAAAAAGATGGCTCAATTTATTGGGTTAATTCCACTATCATCCCGATTTTAGACAAACAAACAAACAAAGTGAAAAAGTATGTCTCTGTGCGGTTTGATATTACAGCACAGAAGAAATTGGAAAATAAACTAACAGAACTTTCGAACAAGTTTAATCTCAAAATGGACAATTTTTTAGATGCTAATGATGGATTTTCTCAATTTGGCATTCAAAGTTGTGATGACATACTCCGATAATTGCATTGCAAACACTCACCACATAAGGCGGCATTTATGATTTCACAACCCTTATTAGAACGTATTATTCGAGAAGCTGGCGACATTGCGTTGACCTATTTTCGGGATTTAAAACATTTAAACGTTGATAAAAAAAGCCCGCGCGATTTTGTGACGGCTGCCGATGTTGCCGTTGAAAAATTCTTGCAAACCAAACTTTCTGAAAACTACCCGCAATACGGATTTTGGGGCGAGGAAAGTGGACAATCCGAAAATCAAACAAATCGCTGGATTGTTGACCCGATTGATGGCACGCATTCGTTTTCGCGTGGACAGTATTATTGGTCAATTAGCGTTGCACTTGAAATAGATGGTGAAATTGTTTTTGGTGCAGTGTATGCACCAGCTCTCGACGATTATTACTGTGCGACAAAAGATGAAGGCGCGTGGCGTAATGGCAAACCAATTAGCGTGAGCGACCTCGATGAGTTAGGCGATGCCATGATTGGTACGGGCTTTGCGTGTTTGCGTTCGTATTTAGAACAAAACAATTTAGAACGTTTTTGTCGAATCGCTCAATTAACCACGGGGCAACGTCGTTTAGGTTCTGCGGCGGTTGATATTTGCTTAGTGGCGGACGGTCAACTCGATGCGTTTTGGGAACAAGAATTGAATTTATACGATGTGGCAGCAGGGGCGTTAATTGCAAAAGAAGCAGGCGCAACAGTGACCGATTTCCAAGGTAACGCGGGCATTTTTCCTAAGCAGATTCTAGTAACTAACGGAAAAATCTTTAACCAATTATTACCGCTTATGTGATAATTCGCGCGGCTTTTAACTATCACTATTTTAATAACAAGAGAGTAATTTATGACCAAAAAAGTATTAGTTGTTGATGACAGCAAAATCTCAAGAATGTTTATTCGTCAACACATCAGCGCAAAACATCCTGATTGGATTATCACTGAAGCGACAACGGGCGAAGAAGCTATTGCAGCAGTTGATGCAGAACAGCCTGATTACTGCACTATGGACATCAATATGCCTGGTATTTTAGGGACTGACGCAGCAAGAATTATTTTGGGTAAATATCCAAACATTCGTCTCGTCATTTTCTCTGCGAACGTGCAAGAAACTTATCAAGAAGAAGCACGCGCAATGGGAACAATTTTAGTATCAAAACCTGTTAATGAAGCCTCTATTGCTCAAGCACTTGAATACTTCGCAGGCTAAATCATGAAAGCCTTGAGTGAACGTCATTTTGATGCGTTAAGCGAAATCATCAAGAATGCTACAAGTCGCGCGGTACAAGGTTTAAGCGAAATGATTGGCGAATCGATTCAACCATCTGTATTAAAGGTTGAGTCAATCAAAATTGAAAACGTCACGCCTGAAACATTATTGTTAAAAGACAAAAAATTTGGCGTTTTAACGCAAACCTTTACAGGTCTTGTAAGTGCTGAATTAGTATTGTTATTTGCTCAAGAAAATGTGTTGCAGATTGTGCAAAAAATGCTAGGTGCAGAAGCCGATATTGAAACCGTGCAAGAATGTGAAGGTGAAGCAATGTGTGAGCTTGGCAACATTATGATGAACGCTTACTTATCATCGATTGCCGATACATTGCACATGCCAATCGATAGTGCTGTGCCTTGTTACACCACTAAAACGCAAGATGACGTTGCTCAATATAATAAAAATGATACCAAAACAGAATTTGTTTTAGCTTCGCATGTTGAGTTGGCAATTGAGAAAAATAGGGTTGAAGGAAAATTAGTA
>JAQTXN010000048.1 GCA_028688755.1 Methylococcales bacterium
GATGACACTTGAAACGAAATCCGCGTTGGCACGTTGGCTTTAATCAAACCCGTTAAAACATCGACCGAGGGACGTTGCGTTGCGAGAATTAAATGAATGCCTGCCGCCCGCGCCTTTTGCGCTAAACGCGCAATGAGTTCTTCGACTTTTTTACCAACAATCATCATCATGTCGGCTAATTCGTCAATGACAATCACAATGCTTGGCAACGTCGAAAGCGTCGGGAAATCCTCATCATCTTCAAGCGGATTTATCATTTGGAACATCGGGTCACGAATGGTTTCACCCCGAGCCGCCGCATCTTCAATCACTTGATTAAAGCCCGCGAGATTTCGCACGCCCATTTTCGACATCAATTTGTAGCGACGTTCCATTTCACCAACCGCCCAACGCAGCGCATTACTCGCTTCTTTCATGTCGGTGACAACGGGCGTAAGCAAATGCGGAATATCTTCATAAACCGATAATTCAAGCATTTTTGGGTCAATCATAATCAAACGAACCTGATCTGGATTTGCCTTATAAAGCAAACTCAAAATCATCGTGTTAATGGCGACCGATTTACCTGAACCTGTTGTCCCAGCAACCAGCGCGTGCGGCATTTTTCCTAAATCCGCGCAAATCGGTACGCCAGCAATGTCTTTGCCCATTGCAAGCGTGAGCAACGATTTCGATTTTTCAAACGGTGCAGATTTAAGTAATTCGCGCAACGTCACCATTTCGCGCTCACGATTTGGAATTTCCAAACCAACAACGGGTTTGCCTGGGATAATTTCGACAATTCGCACGCTTGTCACTGACAATGAACGCGCTAAATCTTTAGATAAACTGCTAATGCGACTGACTTTTACGCCTGCGGCAAGTTGCAATTCAAAACGTGTAATCACAGGGCCTGGATGAAAACCCACCACGGTTACAGAAACATTAAAATCCGCCAAAATGTCTTCCACAAGACGTGACATTTCTTCTAAATCACTTTGCGAATAACCAATCACTTTGGTGTCGCGGTCATCAAGCAAATCGAGCGTAGGCAGTTTGTTTTTCTTGGGATAAACGATGGCTTTTGGTTTCTTTTCAGCAGGTTTTTTAGCGGCTTTTTTCTCGACTTTTTCAACCGCTTTTTCAGCCTGTTCAAGCATTTCGTCTTTAACGTGCTTGACGGTTTCGACGAGTTTGTCGAACTTTTTACTGAGTGGTGTTTTGGCAGGTTTATCGCTGCTTTCGACTGAATCTAATGGCACGGGCGCAGATTTCGCTTTGGATTTCTTCACGCTTTTTTTTTCAACGACTTCAATTTTTTCTTCGTCGTCTTCGTCCTCTGCTAACAATTCGTCAAATGCTGCGTCATCGTCATCTTCTTCATCAAAAAATGTTTCTTCTTCAACGACAGGTTTCACTTTTGCTCGCTGTCTTTTTGCTACAGGCTTTTCGGTTTCAGCAACAAATTGCATTGTGGCTGGTTTTGGTGCGTTGGCGTGCAACGCCTCTAGTAAATTGCGGTAAAACGCGCCGCCGATTGAAAAACTGTGTTTGCCGATAAAGTCGAGTACCGAAAGCACGGAAATTTCTGTGACTAAACGCAAACCTGCAAATAACACGACGAGTAAAAATAACGTTGCGCCTGAGCTGCCAATAATGATGGCAAGTGCTGCGCCCACTTCTTGTCCTAAAATGCCACCTGTATTGCGTGGAAGTTCAAGCCCTGTGTGTTGAAAATAAAAACTAAATAATGCGTCAGCAGAAATAATGGTTGCAATCGCCCCTAACCAATGCAACGTAAGCATCATGCCTGATTGCTCAGGGCGACGATTGCTGTAGGTTAAATAACCTTGCCAAATAATAATTAACGGAAAGGTGTAAGCGCAAAGCCCAAAAAAACTGAGCATAAAATCAGAAAGCCATGCCCCAAACACGCCACCTGCGTTTGAAATAGCTTTTATTGAACCGCTGTGTGTCCACCCTGCATCATCATTATTGAACGTTATCAGTGAGATAAGAAAAAATAAAGCTCCCGCAATAACGCTAAGTAGTGCCACTTCGCGCATCCCTCGAAATGTTTTTTCTTCCATCACTGCTGACATAATTTCACTCTCATGATTTTAAAATTACTAGATAAAACATCATTATAGAATAACAACCGCACTTTTTACATTAAATTTTATATTCCGTTATCGCCCTCTACAGCTGAAAAAGAAAATACATTAAGACAGACGACTTTGACATGATGGAAAATTTATTGCATCTTATGCCCTCCCATTTGTCATTAAATTTATAGGTATAATCACCATGCAAAGAGAAGAATTTGCGAAATATATTCGAGTTCGCGCAAAAGAATTAGGACTCAGTATTACTAAACTCGCACAACAAACAGGCATTTCACGCCAATCACTTTACGATTTATTTAGTGGTGCGACAGAGCAAGCTAAATTATCAACGGTCATCTCACTTGCAAAAACATTGCAAGTTCACCCAATTCACTTGTTTCGTCATTTACTTGATCAAGTTGAAACACCACGTTACGGCATAAAAGACGGCGATGCGTTTGAATTTCTACGCGACGTGACGATTCCTGATAACAGCGAAGTCAAAGCAAATCAAACGTTTGTGAAAACGTGGGAAATTAAAAATACAGGCGATAAAGCATGGGTTGGACGTAAATTGATTTGTTTAGATCAACCTGTTGATCCCTCTTATGTGCCGCCAAAATCAAAAACGCTCACAACGTGTCGCGGTTTAATTCCTACCTCAAGCGAAATTGCAGTGAAAGATACTAAAGTAGGCAAAACCGTTTCAATTAGCGTTGAATTTAAAGCCCCCAATTATCCTTGCCACATTCTTTCGTATTGGAAATTAACCGATGAAAATGGCGATATTTCTAGCAGCATGACAGAAGGGTTATCTTGCTACGTTAACGTCGTTAACTAATCGTTCTTGTGCGTTGCCGATAACGACTTTTCAGTTGTCGGCACATTTTCACATAAAAAAATACACCGCTTTTTAGCGGTCTTTTTGTTTTTAAAGCCTGTAATCTCTATGACGACAACAAAATTTTGGGGCATTGTTCCCGCCGCAGGCGTTGGAAAACGCATGAATGCAGACCGTCCTAAACAATATCTGCAACTCTCAAACACGCAAACCGTGATTGAACACACACTCACTCGTTTAAGCGACGCGCAAGTTTTTGAAAAAATTGTCGTAGCAATTTCAGACGGCGATCCATATTGGGACGAATTACCCATTTCAAAACATGAAAAAATCATTCGTGCCGCAGGCGGCAAAGAACGCGCTGATTCGGTTTTAAACGCTTTAGCACAAATAGAAAATCAAGCGAGTGAAAATGATTGGGTATTGGTTCATGATGCGGCGCGTCCGTGCATCACAACCGAAGATATTGAAAAACTCATTTTTGAATTAAAAGATGACGAAATTGGCGGCATTTTGGCGTTGTCTTCTCACGATACGTTAAAAGATGTAGATGGCGTACAAATTCTCAGCACGCATGACAGAAATCGAATTTGGCGAGCGTTAACACCACAAATGTTTCGCTATGGCGCGTTAAAAAATGCCTTACAAATTCATCAAGGCAATAACGCCATTACCGACGAAGCGAGCGCACTCGAAATGCAAGGTTTTTCACCGAAAATCGTCGAAGGACGCTCGGACAATATCAAAATTACTCGCCCAGAAGATTTAGCGTTAGCGCAATTTTATTTATCACAACAAACAAAAGCCCACGCGCCACGTTAAAAACGGTAAAATTTCGCATCATTAAAATTTACGAGAACACAAAGATTATGCACCACAAAACGATTTCAGAACTTGCACAAGGCTTACGCGCCAAAGAATTTTCAAGCGTTGAACTCACGCAACATTTTTTAAATCGCGTTAAACAACACGCTGATTTAAATGCTTTCATTACCGTTACAGACAATTTTGCCCTTGAAGCCGCAAAAGCCGCTGACGCGAGAATTGCAGCAGGAAATGCTGAGTTACTCACAGGTATTCCGATGGCGCACAAAGATATTTTTTGCACCCAAGATGTGAAAACAACCTGTGGTTCAAAAATGCTTGATAACTTTATCGCGCCTTACAACGCAACAGTTGTGGAAAAATTAAACGCAGCGGGGACAGTGAATTTAGGCAAATTGAACATGGATGAATTTGCGATGGGGTCGTCAAATGAAACCAGTTTTTACGGTGCCGTCAGAAATCCGTGGAACAAAAACGCGGTTGCGGGTGGTTCATCAGGCGGAAGTGCAGCGGCGATTGCAGCGCAACTTGCCGTTTGCGTCACAGGCACGGACACAGGCGGTTCGATTCGCCAACCAGCAGCATTTTGTGGCGTGTCAGGCATTAAACCGACTTATGGTCGCGTGTCACGTTTTGGCATGATTGCTTACGCTTCGAGTTTAGATCAAGGTGGTTCAATGGCGCGAAGTGCTGAAGATTGCGCGATTTTACTACAATCAATGGCGGGTTTTGATGCCAAAGATTCTACAAGCGTTGATGCGCCTGTTCCTGATTACCTTGCAGACTTAAACAAGCCGCTTGCAGGTTTGAAAATTGGTTTGCCAAAAGAATTTTTTACCGCTGATTTAAATGCCGATATGGCAAAAACGCTTGAAGCGGCAATTGAAGAATATAAAAAACTCGGCGCAGAAGTAAAAGAAGTGTCGATGCCGAATTTGAAATACGCGATTCCTGCGTACTACGTTATTGCATCGGCGGAATGTTCGTCGAATTTATCGCGTTATGACGGCGTGCGTTTTGGTTATCGTTGTGAAAATCCTGTCGATTTGGACGATTTATACACCCGTTCACGCGGCGAAGCGTTTGGCAAAGAAGTGAAGCGTCGTATTTTGATGGGAACTTACGCACTTTCGGCGGGTTATTACGATGCGTATTATTTAAAAGCCCAACAAGTTCGCCGCTTAATTAGTGACGATTTTAAAAATGCGTTGAATGAAGTTGATGTGATTTTCAGCCCTGTTACGCCAACGCCAGCGTTTAACATTGGCGAAAAAATTGCCAATCCGATTGAAATGTATTTAGCGGATATTTACACGATTGCGATTAACTTAGCGGGATTGCCTGCCATGTCGATTCCAGCAGGCTTTATTAACGGCTTGCCTGTGGGTTTACAATTGATTGGAAATTATTTTGATGAAGCGCGTTTGCTCAATGTGGCTCACGTTTATCAACAAGCGACAGATTGGCATAAACAATCACCGAATTTGTAGTCGCCCTAAAACAAAAAAACCGCCGTAAAGGCGGTTTTTTTTTCGAGAAAATGTAATGGAAATTTATGCAACAAACACCGAAGCGTTGCGAATTTTCTTCATTGCATTTTGTTCAAGTTGGCGAATACGTTCAGCAGAGACGTTATATTTTGCAGCCAAATCTTGCAACGTGAGTTTCTTTTCAATTAACCAACGACTAGTCAAAATATCAATGCTACGTTCATCAAGTGATTTCATCGCTTCCACGAGTAAATCGTGTTCACGTCCTTCCCAATCTGATTCCTCTAATAATTCAGCAGGGTCAGCGTGATAAGACTGTAAATAATTCACTGGAGCAGCGTAATTTTCATCGTCATTGTCATCGCTCGACATATCAAAAGACGCATCGTGACTGCTCAAACGTTTTTCCATTTCATAAACATCTGCAATATCAACATTTAAATCAGCCGCAATCGATTGTGCATCATCATGCGTGAGCCAATTCAAATCTTTTTTCATTTTGCGAAGATTGAAAAATAATTTGCGTTGCGCTTTTGTGGTGGCAATTTTGACAATGCCCCAGTTTTTAATCACATATTCATGAATTTCAGCTTTAATCCAATGCACAGCAAACGATACTAAACGCACGCCCATCGTAGGGTCAAAACGTTTCACCGCTTTCATTAAACCGACGTTGCCTTCTTGAATTAAATCTGGCATGGATAAACCATAACCGCTGTAACCGCGTGCAATGTGAACCACAAAACGTAAGTTAGTCATCACCAACTGGCGAGCGGCTTCCAAATCGCCTTCGTTGTGATAACGCACAGCGAGTTCGTGTTCTTCTTCACTGGTTAATTGTGGCATTTGACGAACAACATTTAAGTAAGCGTCAAACGTTCCAACAGATAAATTTGTAGGCAGAGCCAAAGCGTTTGTCATTGTTAAATACCTCTTTGTTGTTGAATTGCTAGCAATTTTAGCATTTATTTAAAGTTTGTTTAGCGATTTTCGTTATTATAGCGAATAACTATTACTTCACTTTTTCGACACGCTAATGAAAAAATTTATTTCTTTTTTAAGTTTATTTTACGCTTTAACTGTTCATGCTGATGATTTACGCGCCACAGGTGATTTAGGGCTAATCATCGAGCGTGAATCGAATTCTGCGCTCATTATTAACACGTCACAACCAAGCCTGCTCGCTAAAATCGAAGGGCTAGGCGATTTATCACACGCTTCGGTAGTTTTTTCACGCGATGAACGCTTTGCTTACGTTTTTGGACGAGACGGGGGCTTGACTAAAATCGATTTACTCACAGATGGGGTCGAAAAAAGAATAATTCAAGGGGGCAATTCAATCGGTGGTGCAATTTCGCAAGACGGCAAAATTATTGGAGTTTCAAATTATGAACCTGCCAGCGTGAAATTATTTTCGGCGCAAACACTCGAATTACTTGCCGACATTCCTGCGCGTGATGCGAATGGAAAATTGTCTAAAACCGTCGGTTTGGTTGATGCACCCAATCAAAAATTTGTCGTCAGTTTATTTGATGCAGGTGAAATTTGGGTGATTGACGCAAAAAATCCAAAATCACCGCAAATTCAAAAATTTACAGGTATTGGCAAACAACCGTATGACGCGCTGATTTCGTCTGATGGTCGTTATTACATTGCAGGGTTATTTGGTGAAAAAGGCTTGGCAGTGCTTGATTTGTGGCATCCCGAACTTGGCGTAAAGCATGTTTTGGAAAATTACGGTAAAGACGATGAACAAATGCCCGTTTATAAAATGCCGCATTTTGAAGGCTGGGCAATGACTTCAGATTATGTTTTCGTTCCCGCCGTTGGACGACATGAAGTGTTAGTTGTCGATAAAAAAACGTGGCAACTCGTGAAAACGATTTCTGTTGTGGGGCAACCTGTTTTTGTGATGGCAAGACCTGACGGGCGGCAAATTTGGGTCAATTTTGCCATGCCTGATAATTCGCAAATTCAAGTGATTGATGCCAGCAAATTGGAAATTGAAAAAACGTTCAGCGCAGGAAAAGCGGCATTGCATTTTGAATTTACGCCACGCGGCGAACAAGTTTGGATTGCGTTGCGTGATGATAATGCCGTGGCAGTTTATGACACGCAAACGCTTACAGAAGTAGCACGTTTGCCTGCTGAAAAACCGAACGGCATTTTCTTTTCAGCAAGAGCGCATCGAATTGGTATGTAACGAGGATATTTAATTTTTAAAAATGAAATGCTGTAATCCCAATGATTTAAGCCATTTTTCACCATCTTTTTCTTTGAGCATCGCAATAGTTGCAGCACTTCCCGCCACAACACACAAATCGGCAACGACGCTCACGGCAGCAAGTTGCCGAACGGGATAACCCGTTTTCGGATTTAAAATATGCCCATAACGCACGCCATCAATCACAAGGCAACGTTCGTAATCGCCACTACTTGCGAGTGCGCCCGTTTTTAATGTTAGCGTTTTCCAAATTTTAGTTTTATCGCGCGGATGTTGAATACCAACGCGCCACGGTTTTTTGTCAGGATGCGAACCGATAATTTTGATGTCACCGCCTAAATTAACAATGCCGTGTGAAATTCCAGCATTAACACAAAGCGTTGCCGCTCTATCGGCAGCGTATTCTTTAACGATGCCGCCAAAATCAAGTTCCATTTCTGCTTGCGAAAACGTGAGCGTGGCATTTTCAACCTGTAAATGATGCAAACCAATACGTTTTAAAAGCGTTTCAATAATTTTATCGTCGGGCAAAATCCCTGAATCAAATCGCCACGCACGGCGCAAAATCCCCGAGGTAATATCAAAAAGTCTATCACTAAGTTCATAGCAAGTTTGAGCGTAATGTAGCAATCCAGCTGTTTCTTCATCGATTGAAATTGAACCACCTGACGCAGCAATTTGATTGATTTTCGACAAAAAACTGTCCGCTTTATAACGCGAGTATTTTTGTTCTAAACGATAAATATCAGTGGTAATTTGCCTAGCAACTTTTTGAGCAAATTCAGGGGTTGGTGCATAAAACTGTAATTCGCATGGGCTGCCCATTGCGTTAAACGTAAAAATGAAGGGTGATAAATGTGTAATTTTCATGAGGTCTATTATAGATTTTAATTGCTCTGACAACCTAGGCACTTAGCAGTTATAATGCCGCCCACAACCCTTTTATTGATATGAATTATGACTACACAATCTCCCGCGTCGATTGATTTCGACGCAATCAAACAATTAACCCTCGCCGAAGCTAAAGCTGTTGACCAATTGATTGTCAGTGAACTCAGTTCGGATGTGATTTTAATCAACGAAATTGGGCGATATATCGTCACAAATGGCGGAAAACGCTTACGACCAATGCTGTTGTTGCTTGCGGCAAAAGCCTTGGGTGACGTGTCACAAAATCATTTAATTCTCGCGGCGGTAATTGAATTTATTCACACAGCAACGTTGCTACACGATGATGTGGTAGACGAATCGGATTTGCGTCGTGGTGAAGCCTCCGCAAATGCGGTTTGGGGCAATGCCGCTAGCGTTTTAGTGGGCGACTATTTGTATTCGAGCGCATTTGAAATGATGGTTCGCACAGACAATATGCGCGTGATGGAATTGTTGTCAAAAACAACAACGGCAATTGCTGAAGGTGCAGTATTACAACTTTTGAATTGCAATAATCCCGACACCACCGAAGCGAAATATCTCGAAGTGATTGCGCGTAAAACGGCGATTTTATTCAGTGCCGCCACGCAATTGGCAGGTATTTTGTCTAATTCTGGTGAAAAAATCGAAACAGCCTTAGCGCAATACGGTCAACATTTAGGCATTGCATTTCAATTGATTGATGACGCGCTTGATTACAAAGCGACTTCAGAAGAATTAGGCAAAAACTTGGGTGACGATTTAGCCGAAGGCAAACCAACGTTGCCGCTCATTTATGCCATCCAAAACGGTACCCCCGAAGAAGCAGCGATTGTAATTGCGGCGATTAAAAACGGGAATCGGGAAGTTTTCAATGACGTTTATGCCGTTGTGCAACGCACAAATGCCATCACTTACACGGAAGAACAAGCCGATTTACAAGCACAAAAAGCTATTGATTCGCTCGCCATTTTGCCCGAATCCGATTATAAAAACGCGCTGATTTTACTCGCTAAATTTGCGGTGCAACGGTCTTATTGATTTATGGAAATAGAACAAATTACACCCCCACGCATCAAAAGTTTTGTGCGTCGCAAAGGACGTGTCACACCAGGGCAAAATTTCGCGTTAGAAAATCATTGGGAACGTTATTGTCTTGACCCGCAAACAGACGTGAATTTTGCCGAAATTTTTGGTAACACCGCGCCGTTGATTGTTGAAATCGGCTTTGGTAATGGTGACAGTTTAGCGAAAATGGCGGCGGCAAATCCTGATAAAAATTATCTTGGCATTGAAGTACATCGACCTGGGGTGGGACATTTGTTGATGTTAATTGAACAAATACAACTTTCGAATGTGAGAATTTATTGCCACGACGCAATTGAAGTTTTAGAACAGCGTGTGCCAGATGAAAGTTTGGCAGGATTACATTTATTTTTCCCCGATCCATGGCACAAGAAAAAACATCATAAACGCCGCATTGTGCGTGAGAGTTTTGTGGAATTATTAGCACGAAAACTTGCACCAAATGGTTATTTTCACGCCGCAACGGATTGGGAAAATTACGCCGAATGGATGCTCGACATTTTGAATCGTGCGCCACAATTTGAAAATTTAAGTTCGACTCAAACTTACTGTGAACGCCCCGATTATCGACCGCTGACAAAATTTGAACAGCGTGGGATTCGTTTAGGACACGGTGTTTGGGATGTAATGTTTAAAAAACGCTAAACATAAAAAAGGGCGCGTTACGCGCCCCACGTTCTTACGTCACCCGTGTCAATATGGACAAAATTTGACGCAGAATAATACCCTACGCCACCACGCCCCATTGACAACGCGGCATCTCGAATGTGTCTTGCACTCATACCATCTAAACGAATATCTACCGCGCGTCCTTGCATGTGCAAGCTGTTGCGCGCTACGCCATCACTGTGACGACGTAAATTTGCATTTGTTTCAGGTGAGCGATAGGCTGAAATGATATTAAAGGGACGACTTACACCTAAACGTAATTTCAATTCATAAAGTTGATCGAGTAACGAAGGATCAATTGGATGAATATCACCCGTGTGATAATCACGCAATACATAATCGATTTCTTCCAACGCATCTTCTATATACAGCCCACGTTCAAAATAGGTCAAACGCAACTTGTCACCCGTATGCGGATTTTGCAGAGCAATCATTTTTGACGGAATCTTTTGAGAGAAATACTGACGCTCTTCGTAAGTATCTAATGCAATTGCATCGTCACGGTACATTTTGCTACGTCTTGGACTATGCGATGCAACCTGAATGCGCCCATGCTTCGACTGGTGTCTAAACAGCTTACTGTGCGAATTGTGTGCGGTTAGCTGTTGATGAATACGATGATCGCTTTTTTTCGCTAAACGATGTGAAAGCGTATTTTTTGTTTTTTCCGTGTGTTTGTTTGCTGAAACATGAGTCACTTTCACACTGTTTTTTGCAGCCGTTTTACGAACAGAAAAATGTTTGGCTCTTGAGCCTGCACTAGCAATGCTTGTTCCCGCTATAAATAACAGCGATCCACCTGCTAAATGCGTTAAAAACTTCCGTCGTGAAGAGAGGGCTTTATTGTCGTCAATTGCTAGGTTTTCTGTGATTGGACTTTGCATAATTGATTCTTAAATTAAATATAGTTAGTTTCATTGTCTAAGCAGAAACTTAAATAGGGCTTAAATCCAGTAAATTCAAGGTCTGCTTAGTTTTGCGGTTATCGTTTAATAATGCTCAGACCTTTGAGTAAGGTTAATGCTTCATTTAAAGCGTAATCTTTTGCATCTAACGCATCCTTTTCTTTTGCTTCCGCTTCTTTTGCAGCGGCAGCTTTTTCTTTGTTATTTTGCAAGTGATTCGATAAATCGGCTTCTTTGACAGGTTTAAAATCTGACTTTTCAACAGATTCCAATTTCAAAGACGCTAATGCCACATCTGGCTCGATGCCTTCAGCCTGTATCGAACGACCTGACGGCGTGTAATAACGCGCTGTTGTGAGTTTTACCGCTGAACCGTTTGTGGTCGGCAAAATGGTTTGCACGGAACCTTTCCCAAACGATTTTTCACCCATAATAATGGCACGCTTTGAATCTTGCAGCGCACCTGCCACGATTTCTGACGCTGATGCAGAACCCGCGTTAATCAACACCACAATCGGTGCATCATCGATTAAATCATCTGGTGCGGCATTAAAACGCATTTCAGAATTTGGAATCCGACCTTTGGTATAAACGATTAACCCGCTGCGTAAGAATGCGTCACTGACATCCACCGCCGCATTTAACACGCCACCTGGATTGTTGCGTAAGTCCAAAACAAGCCCTTTCAACACGCCACCATTTTCTTTTTTCAAACTGGCTAAGGCTTCTTTTAAACTTTCGCCTGTGCCTGATTGAAAACTGCTAATGCGAACATAGCCGTAATTTTTTTCAAGCGTTTTACTTTTGACACTTTTCGCTTTGATGATGTCGCGAGTAAGTGCAATTTTAAGCGGTGTTTCACTGCCTTCACGCACGATTGTTAATAAAATTTTGCTACCCGCTTCGCCACGCATAATTTTTACAGCATCGGCAAGCGTCATGCCTTTTACAGGTTTATCGTCAAGACGAATAATTAAATCCCCTGCTTTCACCCCAGCGCGTTGAGCGGGCGTATCATCAATTGGCGAAACGACTTTGACGTAGCCATTTTCCATCGATACCTCAATGCCTAAACCACCAAATTGCCCCGTCGTACCTTCTTTTAATTCTTGATATTCTTCGGCAACTAAATACGCAGAATGTGGGTCTAAACCACTGAGCATTCCCTTTACGGCATCTTCTAATAATTTTTTATCTGAAACAGGTTCGACGTAATCTTGTTTAATACGTCCGAAAATTTCAGTGAATGTTTTTAAATCTTCTAATGGCAATACAGTTTCTGATTCTGGTGCGGCTTTATCTGCTGCAAACACATTACCATTCATGCCAAATGCTACGCCTAAGGCTAATACACACACACTTTTTTTAAACATACTATTTACACTCTTTGAGTAACGGTTTGTTAAGTTAATTTTGTTAGATTCGTTCAATCAAAAACCAAAAAAGCAGGCTTTAACGCCTGCTTTTACGAGATGAGCGAATTTTATATTATTTCAATAATTCTTGCGCTTTCACGAACGCATCGCGGAAATCCAAATAAACAGGTTTTTCGCTTTCAAGCATCGATGCTAGCATTGCGTGTTGCACTTGGTATTTCACATTTCCAACTGCTAACGCACCCACACCAACGGCGTTGCAATGCGTTGCGTGAATTAACGGCGTACCCACATCACCAGGACTTACGCCTTCAATACCTGCTGGTGGCACCGCATTCACGTCGCCTGCGACTTTTAACTGCGTCACTTCTTTTAAAATTGTCGAATTTAAAACTTGAATACCTGCTTTTGCGGTACAAAAGATGATGTCGACATCTTTCAACAATTCAATTTTGTCTTTATCAAAACTCGCCACAGCCGCTTTTAAATTGCAACCAAAACGACGATTGTATTGTTTGGCTAAATCTTCAGCCGTGTCTAAATACAAATGGTCAACAATGGTGGTATCTGCGCCAGCGAGCGATGCGATAATCCCTGTTGCAACGCCGACAGGACCTGTGCCACCGAAGACAACCGCTTTGCAACCCGCTAATTCCTTACCGTGTTTAGAACGCAATTCTCTTTCCACACACGCGACTAATGCCGCTGCCGTCGTGAACGCACCACTTGGGTCAGCAAAAACTGAAATTGAAAAAGGTGGCACCATCGCTTGTTTTGCGGCATTGAACATATCAATCGCTAAACCTAAATTGCGCCCACCAATAAATAAACCTGTGCGTTTAACACCAGCAGGACCGCGTGAAAAAACGGCATCTTGCGTTAAGCCGTGTACGCTTTCCAATTTCACGTTGTTGTAAGGCATTAAAACATCAAAACCTGCGTCAAGTGCCATGTTAATATCAAACGGACTATTGTTTGGCATTGGGTCGAGCATGTGGAGAATACTGCGTTTCATAATAATTCCCTGATTAAAAACTTAGGCTTGCTTAGATTTAATATATTCGCGTGCGACTTCAAAAGCGTGTTCAAAATGCAAATAAACAGGTTTTTCAGCGTTAATCATTCGTTTTAATAATAAGTTTTGTGCTTGATATTTCACATTACCAATTGCCAACGCGCCAATACCCACTGCGCCACTGATTGAACCCGTAATTGGCGTGCCGTTTGATAATGCGTCAATACCTGCAATGCCCGCAGGTGGTACAGCATTTACATCCGCAGCCACTTTTAATTGTGGCGCTGAAGCAATCAATTCTGCGCTAAGTAATTCAATACCTGCTGCGCCTGTAGCAAAAACTACGTCAGCGGTTTTGATGTATTCAGCTTTATCAGCGTCTGCACCAGCAAGAATATTTGTGTCGCCATCTCCAAATTCAGTATTGCATAAATCGGCAATGCTTTGCGCTCTATCAAGTTGACGACCAATAATGCGAACATTTGCGCCTGCTTTGGCTGAAATAACGGCAGCAGCTTGACCAACAGGACCTGTGCCACCTAAAGCTAAAATGTTTTTGCCTTCGAGTGTTGTATTAAATTTTGTGAGTAACTCACGTTCAACTGCCGCAACCATTCCCGCAGCCGTTGTAAATGCACCGCTTGGATCAGCAAAAACAGACACTTCAAATGGTGGAACCATTGAGCGTTTAGCAATTTTCATCATATCCATGGCTTGCTTAGTGTCGCGTCCGCCGATGAAAATACTGGTGCGTTTTAAGTTTTTTGCACTACGCGAAAAAATCGCATCTTGCACTAAACCTTGCACTTCACTTGCTTCAATGTTTGTATAAGGGATGGCTGACACCCAACCCGCATCCATTGCCATGTTGACATCGAAGGGACTTAAATTTTTTGCTGTAGTCAGCATGTGTAAAATAAATGGCTTTTCCATGAGATTTCCTAAGTAAAATAAGCCCGTAAGTATAAGAGAAAAAAGCTGTTATTAAAACCGATTGAAAACAACAACATTAAAGGTGAATTAAATGTGTGGAATTTGTGGCTGTAGCAATCCGACAGGGTCAGGAAAATTAACGCCATTGACAGGTAAAACAAGTCTTTTAACAACGTCTTCGCATCATCATGAAAGGCAACATTCACACGCGGATACAGCGCGATTGATTCAAGTTGAACAGGATTTACTGAGTAAAAACAACACTTACGCGGCGCAAAATCGAGCATATTTCAAAGAAAATAACATCTTTGTTTTGAATTTGGTTTCCAGTCCTGGTGCAGGTAAAACAACGTTGCTGGTTGAAACAATTAAAGTTTTAAAAGATAAATTCTCGATTGCCGTCATTGAAGGCGACCAACAAACTGAGCATGATGCAGACAGAATACGCGCCACAGGTGTACCTGCGTTACAAATTAACACGGGGCGTATGTGTCATTTAGACGCGCATGGCATAGGTCAAGCAATGCAAGAATTGGGTGTAAAACCAAACAGTTTTTTAGCCATTGAAAACGTGGGAAATTTGGTTTGTCCATCGTCATTTGACTTGGGTGAAGCGCATAAAGTCGTGGTACTGTCCGTTACCGAAGGCGAAGATAAACCGCTTAAATATCCTGATATGTTCCACGCTGCGGATTTGATGATTCTTAACAAAATCGATTTATTGCCTTATGTCGATTTTGATGTGGCACGTTGCGAAGCCTTTGCCCGCCAAGTGAATCCCAACATTCAAATTTTGAAATTATCCGCAACGAAAGGTGAAAACTTTTCAGCATGGACAAATTGGCTAAGTGAATCCATGACGTAATTGTGAGAACAAAAACATGACACAAATTCACTGTAAATATACTAGTCGCAACGGCGTTTCATGCTCACGTCTTGCTGATGGACATTCTGGATTTTGTTTTTGGCATGATGCACAAGCCCCTAAAAATACACCTGACATCAAAAATCGGCTGGAAAAATTACTCGATGACGGTGAATCACTTGAAGGTTTTGCATTGCATCGAGCGCAATTGCGTGATGCAAATTTGGCTCATGCAAATTTGATGAATGCGCGTCTTTTTCAGGCAGATTTAGCAGGCGCGAGTTTATTCAAAGCAAATTTAGATGGCGCGAATTTAAATTTAGCCAATTTAGAAGATGTTAATTTATTAGGCACTCGACTTGATAATGCACGTTTAGAACATACAAAATGGGGCAAGATTTTATTTCAACAGCGATTAGCCGCAGAAGCGGAGAATGAAGGCGATAAGGAAAAAGCTATTCAACTTTATGGTGAAGCAGAAGAAGTCGCTCGTTATTTGACCAATGAAAGCGAAAAACGCCATCAATACGATATTGGCGGTAAATTTTTTCGTTTAGAGCGCGTTATGCACCGAATGCAAATGCGCCGATTTTCTGCGGAGTGGTGTTGGTCAAAGTTACTCGATGTGATGTGTGGCTATGGCGAAAGTGCCGCACGAGTAATTGGTTTTTCCTTAGCTGAAACCGTTTTATCAGCGATAGTATATTTTCTGCTCGGTGTAAAAGGCCCTGAAGGCGTAATAATGTTCAACGCAAACAACGGACTGGAAACAAACGTTTTAGGCTTTTTAGAATGTCTGTATTTTAGCATTATCACTTTTACAACAACAGGTTACGGCGATGTATTACCTATTGGCATTACGCGAGTATTCGCGGCGGCAGAAGCGTTCATCGGTGCTTTTGCAATTTCATTATTCGTAGTGGTTTTTGTTCGAAAAATGACGCAATAAGCCTTTCGTTAATTAAAATAAAAACCGTTATTTCTGTTTAAAAAGGACATACTCATGAACAATAAAAAATCTTTTATAACAACATTACTCAGTGCGTTATTCTTAGCAACCTTGCCAATACTTTCTTACGCCGATGATTGTGCAGACATAAGAGCGAAATACTGGCGATGCACACGAGCGTCAATGATTGGCGAAAAATGCACTGAAGAAGATAATGTTTCAATTCCACCAGAATGCTTAGGTGGCGGGAAATCTGAAGATGAAACGCCCAAATCACCATCTGATGCTAGTGCTTCAAATTCACCAAAAGAAACTTCACCAAAAGAAACGCGCCCTTTTATTTATCCAAAGCCTGACCTTGTCCCGAAAAAACCTGTCAAAGTCGTCAACATAAAACCGTTTAACAATAAAAGTTATCTTGAAACCGAAGAAGATGTAGAACAATTCACCACAAAAATAAAAACAGAATTGTTAAACGCCATCAAAGACGGTAAAAAAGTTCGGTTACAATTTAACTAAAAATACGCCTCACATCATTTTCCATTTAATTTTTAAATTT
>JAQTXN010000049.1 GCA_028688755.1 Methylococcales bacterium
TACTTGATGCAGCGGGAATTGAAGTGGCGTTTGATGGGATGGAAATTGATTTATAACAAAATATAGTTTAGGAGTTTTACATTTAATGAGCAGCACCCAAATTCGCCATGATTGGCAAGTTGAAGAAGTTTTAGCGTTGTACGGTTTGCCGTTTAACGATTTGTTATTTCAAGCGCAAACAATTCACCGTGAAAATTTTAATCCCAACGAAGTACAAGTGAGCAGTTTGCTCAGTATTAAAACAGGTTCGTGTTCAGAAGATTGCGGTTATTGTCCACAAAGTGCGCGTTACGATTCGGGTTTAAAACCTGAACCGTTGATGCCAATTTGTGACGTTTTGCAAGCCGCGCAACAAGCGAAAGATAACGGTGCCACGCGCTTTTGCATGGGGGCAGCATGGCGCAAACCGAAAGACTCCGACATTGAACGTGTCGTTGAAATGGTGCAAGGAGTAAAAGCATTAGGCATGGAAACATGCGTCACACTTGGAATGCTCACCGATTCGCAAACACAGCGTTTAAAAGAAGGTGGTTTAGATTATTACAATCACAATTTAGACACCTCGGAAAATTATTATTCAGAAGTCATCACCACCCGCACTTATCAAGACCGTATCGACACATTAGACCGTGTTCGCAACGCAGGCATTAACGTGTGTTGCGGCGGGATTGTTGGGATGGGCGAAAGCGATGTAGACCGTGCAAATTTATTACTCCAACTTGCCAATATGCCACAGCATCCTGAAAGCGTGCCTGTGAATATGTTGGTGCAAGTCGAAGGCACGCCGTTAATGGGAACAGAACAACTCGACCCGTTAATGTTTGTTCGCACGATTGCCGTCGCACGAATTATGATGCCAAAATCGCGTGTGCGATTGTCAGCAGGTCGCAATGAAATGAGCGACGAAATGCAAGCATTGTGCTTTTTAGCTGGCGCAAATTCGATTTTTTACGGCGATAAATTATTGACAACCGATAATCCAATGACAAATCGTGATTTGGCGTTATTTGCACGTTTAGGCTTAAAATCTGCGGGTTCAAGTTACGCACAAACACAGTAAAAGTTCCGTTTAATTGTCACATAAATGCGTTAAGCTAAAGCCGTTTATACAGTTGATTTCAATGAGGAGATTAGAAGGTGATTTATGCAAAATTTTATTAAAAATCTCGCGCAAGAAAACGATTTTCAAGCCACGCGCTTGTTGAAGATTCTGCGCGGCGTGCAAACCAAATACTTACACATTCCCAAAGATGCAATTGAACAACTCGCTGAACTGCTCAACATTCCACGAACGCAAATTCAAAACGTGGTGGAGTTTTACAGCTTTTTTCATTTACAGCCGCGTGGGCAATACGACATTTTAATCAGCAGTTCGATTACCGATTTAATGGTCGGGCAAGAAGAATTGGTTAACTATTTTGCCGAAAAGTTGGGCTTAAAAATCGGTGAAGTTCGTGCGGATGGTGTCGTGAGTTTAAACAATACGTCTTGCACTGGTATGTGTGACCAATCATTAGCGGGACTTGTGAACGGTTATGCGATTACAAAACTCACGAAATCTCGCATCGATGAAATTGTTGAAAACGTGAATAAACAATTACCGTTAGAACAATGGTCACGCGATTTATTCGACGTTCAAGATAACATTATCAAGTCAGATTTGTTACTCAACCAAAAACCAACACAAGGCGAAGCCATTAACGCGACCTTTGCACGCGGTTTGATGGAAACGTTAAACGAAGTTGAAAAATCAGGTTTGCGTGGACGTGGTGGCGCGGGTTATACGACGGCGTGGAAATGGAAATTTTGCCACGAAGAAAATGCTATCCAACGCTACATCGTTTGCAATGCTGACGAAGGTGAACCTGGTACATTCAAAGACCGCGTACTTTTAAATTCTTACGCTGATTCAGTGTTTGAAGGCATGACGGTTGCGGCGGCAATTATCGGCGCAACGCAAGGTTTCATTTATTTGCGTGGCGAATATCTGCATCTTTACGAAAAACTCGAAGGCATTTTACAAGCACGACGCAACGCGAATTTGCTCGGCAAAAACATTTTGCAACACGGCTTTGATTTCGACATCGAAATTTGTTTAGGTGCAGGCGCCTATATTTGTGGCGAAGAATCGGCGTTAATCGAATCACTCGAAGGCAAAGCAGGCATTCCGCGTAATCGTCCTCCGTATCCAGTTGTGAGCGGCTATTTGAACAAGCCGACTTCCGTGAACAACGTTGAAACCTTTTTAGCGGCGGCAAATATCGCCATTCACGGCGGTGAATGGTTCGCCAATCTCGGCACAGCAAAATCGAAAGGCACAAAAATTCTCAGCATCAGCGGTGATTGTGCAAAAGCGGGAATTTATGAATATCCTTTCGGCACAACCATTCAAACCATTTTGAACGATTGTGGCGCGAGCGATGTTTTAGGCGTTCAAGTCGGCGGGCCTTCAGGGACATTTATTGCCAACGACGAATTTGAACGCAAAATCGCCTTTGAAGATTTAGCTACAGGTGGTTCGTTCATCGTTTTCAACAACAGCCGCAACATTTTAGACATCGTTCACAATTTCAGTCATTTCTTTGCTCACGAAAGTTGTGGATTCTGCACACCGTGCCGCGTCGGAACATCGTTGTTGAAAAAACAAGTCGATAAAATTGTCGAAGGTCATGGCAGTGCAGGCGATATTGTCGCACTCGAAGAACTTTGCCAACTCATCAAAAATTACAGCCATTGTGGTTTAGGTCAAACTGCCGCAAATCCTGTTTTGACAACGCTTGAGCGTTATCCTGAGTTGTATCAAAGTATGTTGAAAAAAATCAGTTATGAACCTGGTTTTGATTTGGATAAATCGCTCGAAACCGCACGACGTATGGCGCATCGTGATGACGCGCACGCCCATTTGGCGCAAGTGGAGGACTAAAATATGAGTAAAACAATCGTTATCGATGGAAAAGTGATTCCGTTTGAAGACGGGCAAACCATCATCCAAGCGGCAACAGCGGCAGGCGTTTATATTCCGCATTTGTGCCACAATCCGAAATTTACGCCGCACGGCAGTTGCAAATTGTGTACGGTAAAAGTCAACGGTCGTAATTGCTCGGCGTGTACGTTTCCTGCGTCTGAAGGTCAAAATATCACCAACATTTCAGAAGAATTGAACGACGACCGCGAAAAAATTACGCAAATGTTGTTTGTTGAAGGTAATCATTTCTGTCCATCGTGCGAAAAAACAGGCAATTGCAACTTGCAAGCGGTCGCCTATCATTTGGGCATGACAGACAATCATTTCCCGCATTTCTTTGAAAACCGCGAAGTCGATGCTTCGCATCCTGACGTGATGATTGACCACAATCGTTGTATTTTCTGCACACTTTGTGTTCGTGCTAGTCAGCAAGAAGATGGCAAAAATGTGTTTGCAATCAGTGGGCGCGGCATTGAAAAACGTTTAGTTGTGAATTCACCAAGCGGTTTACTCAGAGATTCTGATTTAGACGTGAATGATTGTGCAGCGCATATTTGCCCAACAGGCGCGATTTTGATTAAACGCACAGGTTACAACGTGCCAATCGGACAACGTATTTTCGACCATGCACATATTGATACCGTTGCGTTAGCCGCAGAAGGAGCAAGCCATGACGAATAAAAAAGTAAAAGTTGCCACAGTTTCGTTAGCAGGCTGTTTTGGTTGCCACATGTCGTTTTTGGATTTAGATGAACGTTTAGTTGAACTCGTTGAACACGTTCAATTTGACCGTTCACCGCTCACCGATATTGAACATTGCAGCCCTGATTGTGACATTGGTTTGATTGAAGGCGGTGTCTGTAATTCTGAAAACGTCCACGTTTTGCGCGAATTTCGTAAAAATTGTAAAACGCTTGTCGCTGTGGGCGCGTGTGCGATTAACGGCGGTTTGCCTGCGATGCGAAATCATATTTCGTTAGAAGATTGCTTGAATGAAGCCTACCGCGATGGTATTGGCGTTGAGAATGCCCAAATTCCAAGTGACGTGGAATTGCCGTTATTACTCGACAAAGTACACCCGATTCATGAAGTGGTGAAAATCGATTATTTTCTGCCAGGTTGTCCGCCGTCAGCAGATGTTTTTTGGAAATTCTTGACTGATTTACTTGCAGGGCATGAACCGTCATTGCCTTATGAATTAGTGCATTTTGATTAAAGAAATCAATAGTTCTTGTAAAGACGCGAAGTTATCGCGTCTTTTGCAGAAATTGCCCTGAATTCAAGCCCCAGTGATTCAATGACAAAATCTTCACCTTTCGCAAAAAAGCCCACCATTCTCGTTGTTGATGACATTAGCGATAATTTGACTTTTGTAAGTCATTTGCTTTATGACAGCTATGAAGTCAAAGTCTCAAACAATGGCAAAGAGGCTATTTGTATTGCTCAGAATTCACCACCCGATTTGATTTTACTCGACATTATGATGCCCGAAATGGATGGTTACGAAGTATGTCGAATTTTAAAAAGTGATACTGCAACACGCCGAATCCCCATTATTTTTCTCACCTCAAAATCTGAAGTTGGCAACGAAATTTACGGATTAAATTTAGGAGCCGCTGATTACATTACCAAACCCATCAATCCCGCCATTTTTCTTTCGCGCATTAAAGTTCACATTCAAGTTAAAGCGATGCAAGATTCGTTGCGCGACCAACGAACGTGGTTTCATAGCATTATTGAATCAGCCCCCGATGCGATGCTAGTGACTGATGAAAAAGGTGAAATTGTGCTATGTAATTCGCGTGCCGCACAAATTTTTGGTTATGGTTCTAGTGAGTTGTATTTTAAAAATCTTGTCGAGTTAGTGACTGAAAATACAGGCATTCGAAAAAATGGCAGTGAATTTGCCGCCGAAGTCAGTTTTAACCATTTGCCCAACTTAAATGAAAGCGGTTCTTGTGTTTGTGTTTTAGTTCGAGATATTACGGAACGCAAGCGTTTTGAAGATAACATTCATGCCGCAAAAGAATTAGCCGAAGAAGCAAGTCGCCTTAAATCCGATTTTTTAGCCAATGTGAGCCATGAACTTCGCACGCCACTTAATGCCATTATTGGTTATAGTGAAATTCTACAAGAAGACGCAGCAGAAATTGGACACCCTGAATTTGTTGATGATTTAAATAAAATTCATCGTGCAGGCAAACATTTATTACATTTGATTAACGATATTTTAGATTTATCAAAAATTGAATCAGGAAAAATGGATATTTTTGTTGAAGAAATTGATTTGAAATGGATGTTAAAAGACGTTGAAACCATGATTTTTCCGATAATGGCAAACAATAACAACCAATTTGTCATTGAAAAAAGTGATTTACTTTTTAAAACCATGAATGCAGATGTCACCAAATTAAAACAAATTTTGTTTAATCTGCTCAATAATGCCGCAAAATTTACCAGCAATGGCATCATTACGTTGACCGCAAAAAATTATTTGCATGGTGAAGAAGAGCGTGTGCTTTTTTCCGTGAGCGATACAGGCATTGGTTTAACACCTGAACAAATCAAAAAATTATTTCGTCATTTTACCCAAGCCGATGCGTCAACAACACGCAAATATGGTGGCACAGGATTAGGGCTGGTGATTAGCCGTCGCTTTTGTGAAATGATGGGTGGTGAACTTCGTGTAAATAGTGAAATTAACCGAGGTTCAACGTTTACGGTTGATTTACCGATGTTGGTTGTACAAGATAGTCATAATTTCAAACACAAAGAGGAATAAGTCATGAGCAAAATACTATTAGTTGAAGACGATGAAATGAACCGCGATATGTTGTCGCGCCGTTTAATTAGAAAAGGTTACACCGTTGTATTTGCATTAAATGGTCAAGAAGGCATTGAAAAAGCCACTGCCGAATTACCTGATTTAATTTTGATGGATATGAATATGCCTGAAATGGATGGTTTAGAAGCCACGCGCCTTATCAAGAAAAATCCCACGACAGCACATATTCCAGTGATTACCTTGTCCGCACATGCTATGCCGTCTTATGTTGCCAAAGCAAAAGCCTTTGACGGCGGTTGTGATGATTACGATACCAAACCTGTTGATTTAGACCGTTTGCTAGGCAAAATTGAAGCCTTGATTTCCAAATAATGTCGTGATTTGGCATGAACTTATTGAAAAAACATTCAATTATTTCATGCCACCACGCTGCATTTTATGTGGCGACAAGGGTTTTGAAAATCGGGATTTATGCAAAGCGTGTTATGAAGAGCTTCCCAAACACACGCCTCGTTGCTATCAATGTGCTAGCGATTTCATCTCGCCACATTCAAATGGTTTGTGTACAGACTGCCTTGAAAACCCGCCTGCATTTGATGAAACATTTGCCCCATTTGTACATCAAGGCAGTATTCGGTATTTAATTTTGCAGCTTAAATTTCATCGTCATTATCCAAGTGCAAGGCTTTTAGGCGGTTTAATGGCAGATTATTTACAAAAAACGGCTCAGTTACCTGATTGTGTTATTCCTGTTCCGCTGCACAAAAATCGTTATCAAGAGCGCGGTTTTAATCAATCCATTGAACTTGCACGAGTTTTATCAAAGCAATTAAATGTGCCACTTGATTTGCACAGTTGCATTCGGCATCGTGACACAGCGCATCAAATTGGCTTAAATGCACTGCAACGTGGTGAAAATATCAAAAATGCGTTTTTCGTTTCAGAGAAATTTAACGCAAAACACGTTGCGTTAGTCGATGATGTGATGACAACGGGTTCAACCGTTCACGAACTTGCGCTAGCGTTGAAAATGGCAGGCTGTCATCGTGTACAAATTTGGGTCTGTGCAAAAGCACGTTAACGTTATTCTTCAAACCAACAAATTTTGTTACGTCCCGTTTTTTTTGCGTGATATAAGGCATTATCCGCATGACTTAATGCCAATTCGCCATCCGAATTATCAGCCGAAATTAACGCGCCACCGATGCTGACTGTCATTTTTACAATGCCTTTGGAATGCTCAATGGCAATTTCAGACACTTCTTGACACAAACGTTCCGCCACAACTTCGGCATCATGTTGATTCGTGCTAGGTAATAAAATGGCAAATTCTTCCCCACCTAAACGCGCGGGAACATCAATGCTACGGGAATGATTTCTGACTATTTTGGAAAATTGACGCAATGCTTCATCACCTGTCGCGTGCCCATAAGTATCGTTAATTTGCTTAAAGAAATCTAAATCGAGCATGAGTAATGCCGCAAAACCACCCAAACGCACAATGCGCTCTGATTCTTGTTTTAAACGTTCTAAAAAAACGCGCCGATTGAATAAGCCCGTTAAAGAATCGGTATTAGCAAGTTTTTGGAGTTTTTCCTCTAAGGCTTTGCGCTCACTAATGTCTTCTTTAATTCCGATAAAATTGACAATGTCGCCGACGCTATTTTTTACAGGCGCAATGCTTAACTCTTCGTGATACAGCTCACCATCTTTGTGTTTATTGATAATTTCACCACGCCAATGTTCACCTGCAAGTAATTTTTCCCACATTTCTTGATAAAAACGAAGGTCTTGAACCCCCGATTTCACCAAATCACTCGGTCTTTTTCCAAGCGATTCTTGTTCGCTATAACCAGTTAAACGACTAAATGCGGGATTTATCCATTTGATGTAACCGTCTTTATTTGTAATCACAATGGCATTTGCCGCTGCATTCAAAGCCGCCACTAACAATTTGTTATGCGTTTCCATTTCAACGCGAAGCAGCGTATAACGAATAACGCGCGTTAGCCCATCAAAACCACAATCACCTTTTACCATGTAATCGTTTGCGCCTGCTTTAAGTGCAGTAAGTGCAAAATCGGTATCACTACGACCTGTCAGTACCACAATGGGTAAATTGCCAGCCATTTTTCGCGCAATTTCAACAGTTTTTAAGCCATCAGAATCCGACAACGACAAATCAAGCAACATCACGTCAAAATCATTTTCACTCAACGCTTGTATTGCAAGAGAAAGCGATTCAACCCACGTTACATCAAAAGTAATTTCTTTATTTTTCTTGAGTGCAGATTTGACTAAATGTGCGTCGCCTATCTCATCTTCAACAAGTAAAACATGAATATATTGGAATTCATTCATGCTCATTGCCTACCATTCTTACAACCATAAATTATCAATAAGCCTCGTTTTTCCTAATTTAGCGGCTGCTAAAATAATGCAATGTGGTTCATTTTGTTGTGCCATTTCTAAATCCAAACGCCGCGCGACATTGAAATAATCCACGCTAAAACCTGCTTGCGTTAACTGTGTAATGGCGACATTTTCAACATCAACGATTGCTTGACCTGCAAGCAAATTATCTCGAGCCATTTGTAACGTTTGATAAAGTGTTGGAGCAATTTCACGTTCTGTTTCGCTTAAATAGCCATTGCGTGAACTCATCGCTAATCCGTCAACGTCGCGCACAGTCGGCACGCCAATCAATTCAACAGGCAAGTGCAAATCACGCACCATCGTTTGAATTACACAAAATTGTTGAAAATCTTTTAAGCCAAATAACGCCACATCAGGTTGCACAATGTTAAACAATTTACATACAACCGTTGCTACGCCGTCAAAATGCCCTACTCTACTTGCACCGCAATAATGTTGTGAAACTTGCGACACACTGACCGTTGTTTGAGCGTTTTGTGCATAAATTGTTTCCACATTTGGTAAAAAAACAGCGTCGCAATTTTCAGCGGCAAGTAATTCAAGGTCGCGTTGTTCAGTGCGAGGATAACTTGAAAAATCTTCATTTATGCCAAATTGCGTTGGATTCACAAAAATACTGACAATGACTTTATCAGCATATTTTTTTGCTTCGCGCACAAGTTGCAAATGCCCCGCGTGTAAATTGCCCATCGTTGGCACGAATGCAACACGCTGCGCCGATTTTCGCCATTCTCGAATCTGGGAAACAGTTTGTAAAATATGCATCAAAATTCCTCAGTTGGACGTTGCATTTCAAACAACTGTTTCAAAAACGGCACGGTTAATTTACGTTTTGCAGAAAGCGAAGCACGGTCTAATTTTTTTAACAAAAGCCACAAACTTTCGAGGTCATCGTGATGTTGAATCATTAAAAAACGCCCCACTTGCGGTGAAAGTTCAAAACCCATTGAGTCAGCTTTGAAAATGAGTGCATCGACAGTATGCGTATTGACAAGCGTTTTAAGCTGAATCATCAACCCCCAGCCTAAGTTATTTTTCACATCAGAAGTTTTAAGCGTCATGTGATTGGGCAAATTTGTCGCGGCAATAACTAAACGATGTCCACGTTCATAATGGCGTTGCATAAACGCAGACAAGGCTTGCTCCCATTTTTTTTGTCCAATAATGGCATCTATATTGTCAATGCACACGACTTCAAAATCATCCAAGCCCAAAAACATAGCGTAGTTGTGAAACTTATAACGCGCCAAATCAAAATAAAAAGAATGAAATTCATGCTGTTGCGCGTAATGACAACACGCCTGCAATAAATGACTTTTCCCCTGCCCTGTTTTTGCCCACAAAAAAATTTGCTGTTCACCACGACCTAAAACGCATTGTTTTAAATCTTCGATAATCGGTTGATTTGCGCCCGCAAAAAAATCATCAAACGTCTGATTTGCGCGGAATTCAAAATGCAAAGGATATTGTTCAGTCATGAGCGCGTGAGAAAGGAGGACGAACGTAAAACGCTGCGCCAAAAAAGAGTAACAAACTTAAAAATACTTCTGAGATTGCAAGCATTCTTTCATCAGCGTTAGCGTAGGATTCGATTGCACCGTGAATAAAATAAAACAAACTCAAATACGCCATCCACGAACAGCTTTTTTTGTTTGCATTTAAAAAACCACGCAGTGGAATCAGTAACGGCGTGATACTTAAAAGCAAACTCAAGGCAACAGGAAAGCGCGTTGATGGAAATAAAACGGTTTGCCAAATCATCAGCAAACCGAATAATCCCAAAAACGCGCTTACTGCAAGCCAATGAAAATAACGTGTATTCACAATAGTGCTAACACATTTTCAGGCGGTCTACCGATTGCCGCTTTTGTATCTGTCACAGCAATCGGACGTTCAAGCAAACGTGGCGTTTTCACGATAGCTTCAAATAATTCTTGGCGCGTTAAATTTTCATCGGCAACCTTTTCATATTCTACTTCGCCGTGACGCATAAATTGTCGCGGTTCTAAACCCAATTTTCGGGCAACATCTTCCAATTCGGCAACCGTTAAAGGCGTTTTCAGATATTCAATAATCTGCACATCAACGCCTTTTTCTTGTAACAACGCGAGCGTTTGCCGTGATTTAGAACATTGTGGATTGTGATACAAAATCATTATGCAACCGCCGTTTCCAATTTCGCGTCAATTTCTGCCTCATCGGCTTTTGCCAAATCATGCGATGGAAATTCAGGATGTGGCAACGGTTCTTTACCTGCCATCAGCACGTCAATTTGCGTTTTATCAATGGTTTCCCATTTCATTAACGCTTTTGCCATGTTGTGCAAAATACTGATGTTATCTTGTAGGATTTTTTCCGAACGCTTGTAATTCGCATCAATCACAGCACGAATTTCTTCATCGATTTGTTGCGCGACAAGTTCTGACACTTTACTGCCTTTTGACGCATAACCCATGAAAGGTTGTCCACCTTCTTCACCGTAGACCATCGTGCCTAATTTTTCAGAAAAGCCCCAACGTGTCACCATGTTACGCGCCAATTCGGTAGCGCGTTCGATGTCGTTTGATGCGCCTGTTGTCACGCGATCACCGCCGTAAATCATCAATTCGGCAATTCGACCGCCAAATAAACTCGCAATTTGGCTTTCTAATTTGCGCCGACTTGCACTGTATTGGTCTTGTTCAGGTAAAAACATCGTAATGCCCAACGCTCTGCCACGCGGCATGATGCTGACTTTATAAACAGGATCGTGTTCAGGCGATAATTCACCAACGATACAATGCCCCGCTTCGTGATATGCCGTGAGCAATTTGTCTTCTTCGGTCATGACCATGGTGCGTTTTTCTGCGCCCATCAAAATTTTGTCTTTCGCTTTTTCAAGGTCACTCATGCTGACTTCTTTTTTGCTTGAGCGGGCAGCAAGTAACGCCGCTTCATTTACGATATTCGCCAAATCAGCCCCTGAAAAACCAGGTGTACCACGAGCTAAATCGTATAATTTGACATCGTCAGCCGCTGGCACTTTTTTGATATGAACATTCAAAATTTGTTCACGTCCGCGCACATCAGGCAAACCGACATTGACTTGTCTATCGAAACGACCTGGACGCAACAACGCTTTATCAAGTACATCAGCACGGTTTGTCGCTGCGATAACAATTACACCTTCATTGCCGTTGAAGCCATCCATCTCAACCAAAAGCTGATTTAAGGTTTGTTCACGTTCGTCATTGCCACCACCGATTCCCGCGCCCCCACGTTGACGACCGACAGCATCGATTTCGTCAATAAATATAATGCAAGGTGAATGTTCTTTTGCTTGTGCGAACATATCTCGCACGCGCGACGCGCCCACGCCAACAAACATTTCAACAAAATCCGAACCCGAAATACTGAAGAATTTAACGCCTGCTTCACCTGCAATCGCTTTGGCAATTAACGTTTTACCCGTTCCAGGAGGTCCAACCATTAAAATTCCGCGTGGAATTTTACCGCCCAGTTGCTGGAATTTTTGTGGATCTTTCAAGAAATCAACGAGTTCTTCAACATCTTCTTTGGCTTCTTCACAACCTGCCACGTCCGCAAATTTCACGGTTAATTTATCTTCCTCAAGCATCTTTGCTTTGCTTTTTCCAAAGCCATTCGCCCCATAACCTTGATTGCGACGCATATAAATAATCCACACCACAATCATCAAAAGCATTGGGAACCAAGCAATGAAAATTTGCATAAACATCGATTGTTTTGGTGGAATTTTGGTGCGAATTTGCACATCCGCTTGCAACAAATCGTCAATCAAGTGTCCATCACCAGGGTTAAACGTTTCGTAAGTTTCACCATCGGAAGTGCGTAATTTGATTGATTGCCCCATGATTTCGACTTTATCAACCTGTTTATTTTTCACCCGATCAATAAAATCCGAATACGCAAGCGAATTATCAACGGGTGGTTCGGCATTCAAACGATCGAAAATCATAAAACTACCGATGCTAATCGTGAGAATGAAAAAAATGTGTATCAAGTATTTGTTCATTTTGCCAAGCTCCTCATTGTTATTATTTTGCTTTGTCAAACCAACCAAATAGCATCATACCCGCGCCTAAAGCTAGCGTAAATATAAATGGCTCAATTTTCCCATCTCCAAAAGCGGCTAAAACCGCACCTGGACAAAAACCAATCAATCCCCAACCAAAACCAAAAATAATTGCGCCTAAAATTAAGCGTTTATCAATTAGATTATTTTTTGTAGGTAAATGAAATTGCGTTTCAAAAATGGGACGTTCGCGTTTAAAAATAAAATGTTGTAGCGTTGCGAGCGTTATCAATGCGCCGCCCATCACAAACGCTAAACTCGCATCCCAGTCACCAAAAATATCTAAAAACGCAAGCACTTTGTCTGGGTTATTCATTTGCGAAATGGTCAGCCCTAAACCAAATAAAATGCCGCAAAGCAATGCCGAGATATTTTTTGTCATGATGAAATTCCTATCAAATGGCGGGTAATGAAAACAGTTAAAATCGCCACGCCCATAAAAATAAGCGTCGCCACTATTGAGCGAACCGATAACCTTGCCATGCCACAAACGGCGTGACCGCTCGTGCATCCGTTACCCATTCGTGTTCCAAATCCCACTAAAATACCTGAGATAATCAGCAATAACGTTGAGCGTGAATAACTGGCAGGTTCATGTGGCGCGAAAACGTTGAAAATAATCGCCGTTGCAATTAACCCCGATAAAAAAAATGCTCGCCAACGATTTTCACTATTTTTGAAATCAAACGCCCCTGCAATCATGCCCGAAATGCCTGCAATCCGTCCGTTGAAATACATCAATAATGCTGCCGATAAACCAATTAAGCTGCCACCTAAAAAAGCCGAATACGGTGTGAAATTTTGCATTGTTACCTCCTAAAATTTAGCCGAGTGTTACGCCATTCAAATCATGCGCCGCTAAAAACGCACTCGCACTCATTCGTTTGCCATTTGGCATTTGTAATTCGTGAATTCGTACAACACCCTCGCCCGTTGCAATATCTAACGTTTTAGACGTTGAACGCACCTGCCCTGCCTGTAAATTTGTCGCTTCATTTAAAACTTGAGCATTCCAAAGTTTCATTGTTAAACCGTTATATATTGTCTGCGCGACAGGCCAAGGATTTAATCCGTGAATTTTTCGCACCAGTTTTTCAGCGGGTTGTGTCCAATCAATTAAGGCTTCTTCTTTGGTTAATTTTGCGGCGTAAGTGACGAGATTTTCATCTTGCGGTGTGGCTTGCAATGTATTGTTTTCAATTTGCAACAATACTTTTTCTAAACCAATCGCGCTCAGTTTCGATAATTCATCGTGAACAATCGCCGACGTATCAGTGGGTTTAATTTCATAAATTTCTTTATGCAACATATCGCCTGCATCGAGTTTTTTCACGATTTGCATAATAGTTACGCCCGTTTCTTTGTCGCCTTCAATCACGGCACGTTGAATCGGTGCTGCGCCGCGCCACCGTGGCAATAATGAACCATGTCCATTGATACAACCCAAACGAGGCGTGTCTAAAACCGTTTGCGGCAAAATCATCCCATAAGCGACCACAACCATTAAATCCGCGTTGAAATTTTGAAATGTCTGCAATTCGTCATCTGTTTTAAGCGTCAGCGGTTGCAAAACGGGGATGTCATGTTTTAACGCCAATACTTTCACAGGCGGTGGTTGCAAATGTTGCCCACGCCCAGCAGGTCTGTCTGGTTGGGTATAAACCGCACAAACGTCATGCCCTAAATCAATCAACTTTTGCAAACTCGGCACAGCAAATTCAGGTGTTCCCGCAAAAATTATTCTCATTTTTTGCCTTCCAAACGGTGCATTTTTTCTAATTTGGTTTTGATACGTTGGCGTTTGAGCGGTGACAAATAATCGACAAATAATTTACCGTTCAAATGGTCGATTTCGTGTTGAATGCAGGTTGATAATAAATCGCGAGCTTCAATTTCAATTTCCACGCCGTTTCGGTCTAATCCTTTAACAATGATGTGACCTGGACGAGTGATTTTTTCAAAACTTTCTGGCACTGACAAACAGCCTTCTTTGTATTCAAATTCACCGTCTTTACTGATAATTTCAGGATTGATTAAACACAACGGCTCGTTTTTTTCTTCGCTGGTATCAATTACTAAAATGCGTTGATGCACATTCACTTGCGTTGCTGCTAAACCAATGCCGCCTGATTCATACATGGTTTCAAGCATATCGTCGATAAACGTTTGTGTACTGTTATCAATGTTTTTGACTGGTGCGGCAACTTTACGCAACCGTTCGTCTGGGAATTCGAGAATCGTTAGAATACTCAATGCACTCTCCACTATAATGTTAAAAAATGTCGTTGTTAGGCGTAAATTCTATCCGAAATCGCTACAACTTAGAACTTTGCCACCTATCAGGTATTTGAAATGTCTCTAAAAACCCCTGCTTTTGTCTTAAACGAAACACAATTGCTTGAAAATTTAAACACGCTTGCCAGTATTTCAAAGCAATCAGGCTGCAAGATTTTGTATGCGGTTAAAGCTCTACCAAGCGCGAAAGTATTAGAAATTGCCAAGCCCTTTGTGGATGGTTTTTCTGTTAGTTCACTTTTTGAAGCCACGCTCGCACGCGAAATTTTAGCGGGTGAAGGCGAAGTGCATTTAACAACGCCTGCGTTAATTGCAGATGAATTATATGAACTTGCAACACTTTGTTCGCACATCAATTTTAATTCGCTCACGCAACATAATCGTTACGCAGCGGCAGTTGAAAATGAAACGTCCGTTGGTTTGCGTGTGAATCCAAAACTTTCCTTTGTCAGCGATGATAGATTTAATCCTTGTCGGCGTTATTCAAAATTAGGCATAGACATAGACGCGCTTTGGCATTCAAATCAAATTGAACAAGTTAGCGGCTTGCATTTTCACACCGTTTTCTCAGCTACTGATTTCAAACCACTGATTCAAACGATTGAAAAATTACGAAGTTATTTTGGGAAATCACTCAAAAAACTGAAATGGATAAATTTTGGTGGTGGCTATTTATTTCACAGCATTCAAGACCATCAGCAGTTTATTGATTTGGTGATTGATTTGCGTCGTGAACTCGGTGTTGAGTGTTATCTTGAAATTGGTAATGGCATTGTCGGCAATGCCGCGCAAATTATAGCTAGCGTGATTGATGTTTTTGAAAGTGATGGCAAAACGATTGCCATTTTGGATACATCGGTAAATCACAATCCCGAAGTGTTTGAATATCAACGGTCTCCGACAGTTTTGCAGCATCATGAAAATGGACGATTTAACGTTATTCTTGCTGGAGGAACGTGCCTTGCGGGTGATATTTTTGGCGAATACTGTTTTCAACATCCACTTCAAATCGGTGACAAAATTACGTTTGAAAATGTGGGCGCGTACACGTTAATTAAAGCGAATCGCTTTAACGGACATAACTTCCCGTCAATTTATGTGCAACGAACCAGCGGTGAGTTGGAATTGGTAAAAAATTACAATTACCAAGATTATCAGCAACAATGGACTTGATTGAATAAGTAGAGACGCGACATCGCGTCTCTACAAAAAAAACGATTAGCTATAAACAGGGAATTTTGCACACAACGCGCTGACTTTTTCACGCACCGCCGCAATCACGTTTTCATCATCGATGTTTTCCATCACGTCACACATCCAATTTGCAATGTCGGTAACTTCTGCTTCTTTGAAACCGCGTGTGGTTGGCGCAGGCGTACCAACACGAATGCCGCTTGTAACAAAGGGTGATTGTGGGTCGTTTGGTACAGCGTTTTTATTCACCGTGATATGCGCTTTGCCAAGTGCCGCGTCAGCCGCTTTGCCTGTAATGCCTTTTGCAATCAATGATACCAACATTAAATGGTCATCTGTTCCACCCGAAACCACGTCAAAACCGCGTGAAATAAATACTTTCGCCATTGCTCTGGCGTTATCGATAACTTGTTGTTGATAAACTTTGAATTCTGGTTGTAAGGCTTCTTTGAATGCCACCGCTTTTGCTGCGATAACGTGCATCAAAGGTCCGCCTTGAATACCAGGGAAAATGTTCGAATCAAATTTTTTCTCAAGTTCTGGATTGCTTTTGCACAAAATCAAACCGCCACGAGGACCACGCAAAGATTTATGTGTCGTACTGGTTACAACGTCAGCAATCGGCACAGGATTTGGATATAAACCTGCGGCAACTAACCCTGCAACGTGCGCCATATCCACAAATAAATATGCGCCAACTTTGTCGGCAATATCACGGAAACGTTGCCAATCCCAAACCCGCGAATACGCAGAAAAGCCAGCCACAATTACTTTCGGTTTATGTTCTAACGCCAAACGTTCAACTTGGTCGTAATCGATTTCGCCTGTTTCAGCATTCAAACCATATTGAACCGCGTTATAAATTTTGCCTGAAAAATTGGGTTTTGCGCCGTGTGTTAAATGTCCACCGTCGGCTAAACTCAAACCTAAAATCGTATCGTG
>JAQTXN010000195.1 GCA_028688755.1 Methylococcales bacterium
GAAGTTGAGGGCGCAGCAACGCTGTATTTAGGCAACCATTTGGCTAAAGTGGCAAATAACGCATCAGGATTGACAGGTTTGGTAACGTGATCATTCATGCCTGCTGCTTGACTTGCTTGCTCGTCAGAAGCTCTTGCAAGTGCCGTCATCGCGATAATGGGCAAGGTTGCAAAATGGGCATTTTCAGCATCATTTGCCAGCGCACGAATACGGCGTGTTGATTCTAGTCCGTCCATGACAGGCATTTGAATATCCATTAACACTAAATCGTAATTTTGTTGCTTAACTTTGGTAATTGCGTCTTGACCGTCTACGGCTTCATCGACATGAATGGACAGAGAGCGTAATAATTCGCCAGCAAATTCACGGTTAATGTTGTTATCTTCGACTAATAAAATGCGTGTGCCTGAAAAATTTTGGGTAATTTGCGGATGCGCTTGTGTTTTCTCAATGGCAAAAATGCGTGTATGCCCTAACACGGTCAAAATTGTATCGAGTAATCCTGATGGCGACACGGGTTTTACCAAAAAGCCATTGACACCTGATTGCTCGGCGCGTTGAATCACGTCTTCACGCCCGTACGCCGTTACCATAATAATTTTAGGTTGCGTTGTAATGGCGTGATTTGCGTGAATACGGCGTATCGCTTCGTCACCATTCATATTCGGCATTCGCCAATCCATGAGTACCAATTCAAACGGATTATCGTTTTGTGCTTCAAGCAATTGAATTGCCGCTAAACCATTTGCAGCAACGCTGACATCGAGTTGAAACGCGAGCAACATTTCTGACAAAATTTCGAGTGCTACTTCGTTATCGTCAACAATTAACACCCGAATGCCTTTGAGTTGCGAACCTGTTTTTGCTATTAAATCACGTCGATGGGCTTCTGCTTCTTGTGCGACTTGTAATTGCAAGGTGCAGCAAATGGTTGAGCCTTTATTTAATTGTGATTCTTTTACCCAAATTCGTCCGCCCATCATTCTTACTAAGTGCTTGCTAATTGCGAGTCCTAATCCTGTACCGCCAAAACGCCGCACAGAAGATTGCTCGGATTGAATAAACTTTTCTTCAAATAAACGTGTTTGCAATTCGGGTAGCATACCTATTCCCGTATCACGCACGGCAATTTGCAATGTGACAGTATTTTCGTTGCGGTCTAATTGTCTAAATGAAAGCTCCACTTCGCCTTGCTCGGTGAATTTAAGCGCATTGCTGCACAAATTTAACAATACTTGTTTTAAACGCAACGGATCACCAATCAAAACAGAAGGAATGTTCGCGCTGTAACGTATTAAAAATTCCACATCTTTTTGTGTTGCTTGCAAGGCGACCGCATCGGTTAATTGTTCCATTACATCGTCTAAACAAAACTCAACGGCTTCTATTTCGAGTTTGTTTGCTTCAATTTTAGAAAAATCTAAAATGTCATTGATGATACTTAAAAGTGAATGCGCGGCACCTTGTGCTTTAGAAAGGTGATTATGCAGAGCAGGGGGTAACTCATTTTTCAACGCTAAATACAACATGCCTAAAATTGCATTCATTGGCGTGCGAATTTCGTGACTCATATTCGCTAAAAACTGACTTTTTGCTGTATTCGCAGAGTCGGCAGCTTCTTTGGCAAGAGCGGCTTCAGTGGCTAATTCTTTGAGTTGTTGATTACTTTCGGATAATCGCAATGTGCGTTCTTTTACTCGCGCTTCAAGAGTTTCGTTAATGCTTTTGAGTTGCCATTGACTGTCTTCTAATCGTTGATAGCTTTGCATAAAAGAATGCGTGCGCTCTTCAATTATCTGTAGCATTCCGTTAATGGCAAACGCTAGCGTGCCTAATTCATCGTGCGTTTCAGGTTTTGCGCGAATACTGTAGTCTTTATTAAGTGTTATGGATTGTACGGTTGCGGTTAAATGCTCAATTGGCTTAGACACCACACGCTGCAACAATGTTGTTAGCCCCCAAGTAATTACCGTTATTAGAAGAATAATTAACCCTAAGTACAGTAAAAAATTCTGCCAAAGCAAATCTAATTCGCCCAAACTCGCGCGAATAAACACTTGCCCTATTTGTTTACCATTATCCATAATCGGCTCACTCATCGACAAATAATGGCTGTTCTTTATTTGCGAGGCTTCGAGATTGGCAGGGGGGAATTCAAATGGTGCGTTATCGTCATTTTGATAATGAGCAAACAGCGAACCTTGTTCATCATAAATACAGGCTGTTGTAATGACAGATTTAAACTTTAATGCAGCAAGTGTTTCTAACGCGACTTTATTGTTGTGAGAAACAAGAGATGCCGTGCTGCGGTCAGCGACCATTCGTGCTAGTGAAGATACGTCACTTTCTAAATCTTGACGAGTGCGAAGATGTTCGTAAGCAATAAAACCTGCGCCTTCCAAAATCAGCGCAAACGAACTGGTGAATAAAATAATCAAAACCAATTTGGTTTTGATTGGTAATTTGTTAAAAGTAATTCTCATGACAAGCACAAATAATCAACGTTAACGCCACATTCGATCCATCCAAATCTACTGCGTTTTATGATGTTGTATTTTTTTAACATGAGAATTTCCATACAAATAACTAGCACAGCTTGTGGTTTGTTACCTAAATAAAGGCAGATTAAATTGACTGTTGAATCTTAATAGGGTGTGATTATTGCCAATAAATCCGTAAAAACCAAAGGAAAAAATGAAATTCCCTTCACTCAACACACAAATTTTACTTAGTGCATTTTTTGGCATTGTCATCGGTTTTGGCTTAATCGCATGTGGGAAGGAATCAGCCATTACGCAAACAAGTTTATACACTGCAAATTTAGTGGGTACATTGTTTATTGATTTGCTGAAAATGGTGTTAATTCCGCTGGTTTTCACGTCAATTTCTGTCGGCGTGGCAAATTTGCAAGCCCACAAACAAATTCACCGTGTGTGGATTAGCACGCTCAGTTTTTTCGCTTTTTCGATGGCGATAGCGATTGTTTTGGGATTGGGGGCAAATCAGATTTTTCATCCAGGACAAGGATTGCATTTAGAAATGTTTCAAAATGCAATGAGCAATTTCGAAGCAAAACAACAAACGCCTGCTGATTTTTTCACTAAATTTTTGCATGGTTTATTTATGAATCCGTTTGCCGCACTCGCGCAAGGTGAAGTGTTAGCTGTGTTGATTTTCGCCTTGTTTTTAGGTGTGGCATTGGTTATTGGTGGCGAGCGATACAAAAACATTTTGATACTTTTGCAAGAATTCCTCGAAATTGTGATGCAAATGGTGCGTTGGATTATGACGCTCGCGCCACTTGGGATTATGGCGTTGTTGATTAAACTCGTCGTGACGCAAGATTTGGCATTACTCGGTACGCTGGGAACTTTTGTTGCGGTAGTCATGGGGACAACGCTATTTCATGCCGTGATTGCGCTGCCACTGATTTTATTCATTGTCACAGGCATGTCACCGTTACGTTTTTGGCGCGGGGCAAGAGAAGCCTTAGTCACCGCTTTTGCGACCAGTTCAAGTTCGGCAACCTTGCCAATTACCTTGCGTTGCGTCGAACATAATTTGCATGTTCGTAAAGAAATCGCCCAATTTGTGATTCCACTTGGCGCGACAGTCAACATGGATGGCACAGCACTTTATGAAGCCTCAGCCGCGTTGTTTGTAGCAAATTTGGTTGGTATTGATTTAAATTTAACACAGCAATTGATTGTGTTTTTTACAGCGATGTTTGCAGCGATTGGCGCACCAGGAATTCCAAGTGCAGGGATGGTGACAATGGTAATGGTTTTACAATCCGTTGGTTTGCCTGCCGAAGCGATAGCAATTTTATTGCCGATTGATAGATTACTTGATACGTTACGCACTGCCACGAATGTTGAAGGCGATATGGTTGGCAGTTTGGTGGTGCAAAAATTTGTCAAAGGAGAGAAAAATG
>JAQTXN010000050.1 GCA_028688755.1 Methylococcales bacterium
AACGCACTTGCAGAAGCTGAACCATCAAAAGTTAACGTCACCGTACCCGCAGCAATGGTATTTGCACCAAGCGTAATGGTATTTGCAGCGTTTGCTAATGTGAAAGTAGTATCTCCAGTAACAACCACACCATCTAAAACAGCCGCTGTTACAGCATCTGCCAAGGTGATATTTGCAGCGGTACTTGTAATACCTGTCAAACCAGTCAATTGAGCAGCTGTCATCGTCACCGTTCCAGAGGCTTGCAATACTTCAGCAGTTGTTGCAGCTCCAGCGTTAATAGCTGAAAGACTTGCACCATTTGTTGCCACAATGATGTCAGCATTGCCAGTGTCTTGGAGAAGATAAGTTGCAGCTCCCATCGTTTTTCCACCGATATTGACAGTCGATGCACCAGCAACAGCTGTTGTTGTAATGCTTGTTGTCGTTGAATCTGATGCCGCTGCTGTTGACAAAGTAACTGAACTCGCACCAACCAAGCTGTACGCATCAATCACTGCATTCGTTGTGAAGGTATCCACTGCTGAAAGCGTTACGGTTTGTGTACCAGCTGCGGCATTAGTAAATGTTACGACACCATTTTGAGTAGCATTCAGCGTTACGTTAGCTGTAGCACTTTGGAAATCAATAACCACACCACCATTAAGTCCTGTAGTACCAGAAATATCAGTACCAGTGACAACTTTTACTACGTCAGTTGTATCAATACCAGTCCATGTACTTGTATAAGCCCCTGTTCCAAGTGTGAACGTTGTCACACCTGTACCCGTTTCGGTAATGTTTTGAGCAGCATAAGTTGCTGCAGCACCAATAGTTACCGCAGAACCTGCCGTAACACTATAAGTGCCAACACCCGCATTAGTGCTAATCGTACCAGCTGTTGTCAAGGTGATGGTATCGTCAGTGGAATTCGCACTGATGGTAGAAAAACCATTATGTTGTGCTGCTGTCATCGTGACGTTGATAGCGGCAACTGTAGTTATATCAAGCGTTTCCGCTGTCGTAACTGCCCCAGCATTCACACCAGAAATGTTTGCGCTCGTTGCTGCAAAAATTACGTCAGTACCTGTGCCAAGTGCGTAAGTACCCGTAGCTGCAGTCGCACCTGTTAAACCAGAAACCGTAACCGTTTGGTTTGTTCCATCTTCACCTGTAACATTTGTTCCAGCATTGACCGTGATGTTAGATGTGCCGACGATGTTATACGTTTCAATTGCAGAATCTGCATTGAACGTATCAGCCGCTGAAACAGCAACAGTTTGGGTATTTGATGCCGCATTCGTGAATGTCACAACGCCGTTTTGAGTTGGATTTAATGTCACGGTTGCTGTGGCACTTTGGAAATCCACTGTAACACCTGTATCTAAACCTATATTGCCCGCGACATTTGTACCATTGACAACTTTAATTACATCAGCTGTATCAATACCTACCCAATCGCCTGTGTAAGCACCTGCACCGAGTGTGAATGTTGACGTAGTACCCACAGCACCTGTTTCAGTGACAATTTGCGCTAAGTTACCTGCTGATGTACCCAGTGTTGCAGTTGTCCCTTCGGGTAATAAATAACTTTCAACATCCGCGTGCAATGCTAAAGCCGTTGCCGCTGTCGCAATCGTGACAGTATTCGAACCCGTTGCAGAGTAAATTAACGCAGCTTGTGCAGGAGTCATCGTTGCACTTACGCCACTTCCTAACGTGATTCGGTCAACAGTTGTTGTGACTGCACTTGAAATTGTTGTGCCTGTGGTTGAAATGTTCAAAATATCAGTTGCAGTTGAGTTGCCTGTAACTGTACCTGTGAATGAAGTCAACGCCCCTGTATTAACGGTTTGATTCGTTGCACTTACGGCTGTTGTTACGATTTGACCTGCTGCTGTCAACGTGATGGTATTTGCACCAGCTCCAGCTAAAACGTAATCCTCAATCACTGCATTCGATGTAATTGACGTTGATGCGTCTGAAATGGTGATTGTTTGCGTATTTGCAGCAGCATTCGTAAATGAAACTGCATTATTTTGTGCAGCAGTTAACGTGATGCTTCGACTGGCAACAGCTCCATCAAAATCAACAGTCATCATCAATGGCGTAACAGCAGGTGCTAATTTTGCTGACAAGGCACTAAAGACGGCAACAGGTAATGTTGCAGCCGTTCCTGTCAAACTTGCATCGGTAATATCAGTCGCTTTCGATGCTAACGCCGTCATCGCAGCAGTATTTAATCCTGTTACAGAACCAGTGATTCCGCCTGATGAGATTGAATCATTTACCAATGCAGTGATTTGTGTGTCACTCATGCCAGTAATATCAGCCGTTGCAGTCGTACCACTGTATTTAGCAAACAACGCTGCAATTTCAGTATTCGAACCAGAATTAGCTGTAACCGCCATTGCACCTGTAATACCCGCTGTGGCAACTTTAGTGCTTGCTAGTGCAGAAACGGCAGCAAGGTCTAAATCATCCATTCCCGTTACATTTACTTTTGCCGCAGTATTTGGTGCAAGCGTCAATAAAGCAGTAATTTGAGCAGGTGTTTGGCTTGTACTAACAGTTAAATTCGTCAAGCCTAAAGCGGTAACTTTTGCACTTTGTGTAGCAATTGTTGTTAATTCGGCATTTGACGCACCTTCCGCATCGATAGTGACTGTTTTACCACTTGCCAATTTGCCGTACAAACGACCAAATTCTGTATCGGTAAATACTAACGTGCTGGTTGTTCCTGTAATACCTGTCGAATCAGAAATAGTATTGTAATGATCTGACAATGCAGCAATTTCAGTCGCATCAGCACTAGTTGCGTCAACAATTACACTTGCAGCAGCAGCTTTACCTAATAAATTAGCGGTAACAGTGCCAGTGATGCCCGTGTCTCCTAAAAAGAAATTAGACGCTGATAATCCTGTAATGCCACTTGCTTGGATTTTCGCGGCACCATTTGACACGGCAACCAATCTATAAACATCAGCTGCAGCATGAGTAGAAATCGCAGAAGCATCGAATGTCGCTGTTGTGCCTGCATATTTGGTAAATAGCGTTGAAACATTGCCCGACGTAGCTGAAGTTGTTTGTGTGACAGAGCCATCAATTGCTAAGTTTCCTGTCAAAGATGAATCGGCAATATCCGCTGATTTGCTTGCCAAAGCGTTTAACGCCGCCGCATTCAAACCTGTAACAGAACCTGTAATACCACCCGTTGCAATATCGGTAGTATCTAATGCGGCAATTTGTGTATCGCTCATGCCAGTGATAACGGCTGTTGCAGAAGTTCCTGTGTACGCAGTATGCAAGTTACCGATATAAGTAGCACTCACGTCACTGTTAAGAGCTAACGCCCCAGTCAATGCACCGAGGTTTGCTGAAGGAGCTAATGCGGATAAGGTTGCTGCATTCATGTCAGTTACTGAACCAGTAATCCCACTTGCTGCTGTTTTTGCAGATTCTGCAACAACTGCTGCAACTTGAGCTTGTGACATACCTGAAATATCAGCAACGGCAGTCGTAGCAACAGGATGTTTGCTAAATAACGCCGTAATGTTCGAAGCGGTAACATTCTTATCAAGCGATAACACGCCTGTAATGCCTGTTGTTGTTACGTTGTCAATATGTGCTGCGACTGAGTTTAACTCTGTAGAGGTAGCACCTGTCACCGTAACAGTGGCTGCATCAGCCGAAGCAATTGCAGAACGACTTAATAGATTTTCTGCAACGGTATTTGTGATGTTTGCATCACCTAAATCAATAACTAAACCTTTAACTAACGCCACTTTTGAGATGTAATTGCTGACACCCGCAAGCGTTGCTTGAGTTGGAGATCCACTTGCGTCAATAGTTAAATCATTAATTGAATTGCTAATTTTTGCACCAAGGGTACTGAAATCAGCCGCTTTCATGATCAAACCCGTTCCTGTGATGCCACTTGCTTTGATTTTTGCAACGTTAGTGACCATGACAGCAAAATCTGCGTCAACACCATACGTTGCATTGATAGTTACATCGGAATTTTGTGCTTTTGCTAACAGTGCGCTTAAATCTGTATCACTTTGATCTTGCGTATTTAACGCTAAGTTTTTAATCGAGCCAACATGACCGATGTTATTGATGATAACGCGCAATTGATCTGCGGTTGCAGACGCTGCATCAACCACAACACCTGAAGGCAAATTTGCATAATTCGCTACAAATTCAGTTGCAGAAACGGTATTTGCAGAATTTGAAACGGTGCTGATGTTTTGTGCATATGTTGATAATGCAGCAAGTTCCGCCGCTGTCTCATTTTGGGCATCAACGGTTGCACCATCAGCTTTACTTAATAAATTGCTGGTGATTGTGTCATTTGCCGCACTTGCATGACCACCGCCTGTATTGTCATAGTCTGTACCTAATGACAACGTCAAACCTGTAATAGTGCTAATGGCATTTGGTGCTGAAGTAATTGCTGCACTCAAAGCTTTTAAATCACTTGCAGCAGCATTCGACGCATCAACAACAACTGAAACACCTGAAGAACTTAACTTTGTGGCTAAACCAGACGTATTAAATTGTGCAGCGGTGAGTGTTAAGCCTGTCCCTGCGAACGTATCAATTGCCGACAAATTACTCAAAATCGCTGTTTTTTCATCAGCTGTTGTTGCACTCGTAACGGTTACGGTTACGGTTGAATCTGCAGCAGTAGGAGTCACATCTAACTTAGCGGCTAAATCTTTAAATTGCCCTGAAGTCAAAGAAATTGTGCCTGAAATACCACCGCTGACGATATTGGCTTTGTTGGTTACTAAATAACCAATTTGGGTTGCATCTCCACCTGTTGCAACAACTGATGCACTGACTGCTTTTGCTAAAAGAGTATTTGTATTTGGCGCGGTAACATCCGTTAAGGTCAATGCCAAATTGGTAATTGAACTAACGTAAGTATTACCAGCAGCAATAGTGGCTAATTCGGTAGCAGTTGCACTCGTTGCATCAACGATTGCCATTCCACTATCTAGCTTTGCATAGCCCGCAGAGCCTAACGTATTAAATTGCGTGTCAGTTAAGTTGATTTTGGCAGAACTAACAGCATCGATTGCCGTAATGTTTGCAATATCAGCAACAATTGCTGCAACAGTCGCAGAATCGCTACCTTCTGTTGCGGTCACTGTGACTGCGGTTGCCACCGCTGTATCGTTGAATTTCGCGCCTAAATCTTTAAATTGCGTAGCGGTTAAAGATGCGATTGTTCCTGAAATACCAGCAGTCGCAGTACCTGTAGCGATATTTGCTTTATAAGTAATCAACGAAGCAAGTTCAGTTGCTGAAGCACCTGTAATTACAACGTTTGCATTTGTTGCTTTTGTTAAAAGCGTATCAACAACTGAATCTGTGACTGCCCCAGTAACTGCAGGAATTGATAAATTAGTAATACCAGAGCTTGTAATGTTACTAATGTTAGAGCTAATGGTTGCTAACTGTGTTGGGGTTGCACCTGTTGCATCAACGGTAACAGTTGTTGAACTTGCTAACTTGCTTACCAATGTATCGAATTGCGCTACATTTAATGTTAAGCCTGTTACTGTTGATAACACTCCATCAGTAGCAATTTTTCCTGCGTAAGTATTTAAAGCAGTAAGCTCTGACGTATAACCTGCACTTGGGTTTGTGGACATTGCGCCGCTTACAACAGGTGTTGTAGTAGAACCGAGATTGACACTGCCTGTATCAAGCAATGCTGCAACACCTGTTTGAGCAAATTTTGATGGAGCTAATACAATTGGCAAACCATCACTTGCTGTAATGCTGTCGATTTTGCCTGCGGCAATTCCTAACAACAAGTTAGAACCGCCAGTTGAAAGTGCAGTTGAAATGGCTGCAGCTGTATCTGTTACATGAACAACGCTGTCGGCTAAAACACTGCTAAAGTCCGCTGTCGCTGCATAACCTGTCACTGATGTTAAATTCCCCGCGTTTGTGCCTGTACTATCAATAACCAAGGCTTTACTTGTTGTTGCATCACCTTCCAACTTAATCAAAACGTCTGTTGATGCAACGCCGCTTGTACCATCAGAAATGAAAATATAAGCATCAGATCCGTGCGTGAATAATGCCGCTTCACCAGCAGTGTTACCTCCAGCGTTAATACCACCTTCAACAGCAGTAATTTTATCGGCTAATGAAGTCGTATTAGCATGGAATGTTACTTTGCCTGCTTGTGAAATTTGAGCAATTGATGTTGTTGCAGCAGTTGATTGAGCTTGAATGCTTAATGCAGAACTAAAGTCGAGAACGTCACTGCCCGTTCCAAAATCCACAATTGTGTCAAAGACTGAATCACTCGGTGCAGCACCGTTATCACTTGCTGCAATAACAAAAATATCAGCTCCTGCGCCGCCTGTAACAGAATCAACACCAGCTTGTCCTTTGATTGTGTCATCGCCTGTACCAGCAACAATCGTGTCATTGCCTGTGCCACCTTCCACGCTGTTAGCACCATTTCCAGATGTAATTGAATCATTACCCGAGCCTGTAACGATTGTTTTTGCATTCGCGCCTGTAGCCGTGACGACTAATTTTGCCGTATAACCACTAGCGGCTAAATCACCATTTGTTAATGAAACAGGAAGATTTGCAACCGAACCTGTTAAGGTCAATGCAGCATCATTTGCAATAGCTGTTGCAGTCAAAGAAATTAGCGCGTTATTTGTACCAGTACCTGCATCAAATGATTGAGCGTTAGTATTGGCTAGAATAATTCTTTCAACGCCCGTAACATTAGTAAGTGTTGGTGTTGCATCATCGAAAGTAAGCGTGTCGTTGCCTGTCCCACCGTCAATTGTATGAGCTGCATCGTTTACAGTAATTAAATCATCGCCAGCACCAGTGCTGATTTTGTCGCCTGCCGTCGGCGTGCCTGTGTAAGTAATAGTATCTGCACCAGCACCTGAAGTAATGGTTTCAGCTCGTGCTGTGCCTGTAACAGTGCCGCCTGTTTTAATGCCTTGTGCGGTAGCAATTGCTGTTTCCGCACTTTCAACGGTTGCATAGCGTTTTGTCGTTATTGCCCAGTCTTTCAATTCTTGAGCAAATTGCGCGACTTGCGCGGGAGTCATTTTTTCTAACTGTGTAGCTGATAAACCTGTGATTTGTTTTGATGTCAAGCCTGCTAATGCGCTCGCTGACAATGCACTAATCGAGCTGTCGCTTAAATTTTTAAACGCCGTTGGGGTGAATTTTTGAATATGCTCGCTAGTCAAACTTGCCGCTTGGCTTGTTGTTAAACCAGCGATTTGTTTTGAACTTAAGCCAGCAATTTGCACATCTGTAAAGGCCGCAAAAGCATCAGCACTTAAATTTGCAATAATGTTTACAGGCAAACTTTTTAAAACTTGTGGTTTTAATTCGACAATAACTTCTGAAGGCAATGAACTCACTTTGGTTGCATCAAGTGAACCTAATTGCGATTTGCTTAAATTCACACCTTGTTCAGGCGTAATGACGGCAAGTTGATCGGTGCTTAACCCTTTGATGTTTTTAACAGTGAAGCCTTTCACTGCAAGCGGATCTAAAGCATTAACAACAGCAGTAGACATTGCATTGACTTGTGCGGTGCTAAGCAACGCTAACACTCTTGCATTAAATACAGGTGCATAAGTTTCGTCGAGTAATCCCAACTGCGTTGCCGTAAAAGAAGACATTTGTTTAGGGGTTAATGCAGCAAGTTGCTCTGGTGTTAAGGCGTTAATTTCCAAACTTGGAATGGCTTTAACATTAAAGCCTTTTACCGCGTCGGGGGTTAACACCGCTAAATCTTCAGCCTCCATTGCCGCAACAAGCGCAGGCGTTAAGGCTTTAACTTGATCAGCGTTGAGTACAGCCACTTGGTCGACGGTTAAAATTTTAATTGAGTCAGTTGTGAGACCAATAATGTTTGCAGATGTTAAACCTTTGATTGCATCAACGCTAATGGCTTCTAAGGCAAACTCTGAAAGCACTTTGAGAGATTTGTCTGTAAATGCAGTAACTTGTGTTGATGTTAAAACAGCAGTTTGCTCAGGTGTTAGTGCATCAACTTGAGCAGTTGTTAAATTAGTAATTTGTGATGGTGTTAAGGCTTGAACTTGTGCAGGTAAAAGAGCCGCAAATTGATCTGCCGATAATGTTTTAAGGTCTAACGAGCTTAATACTTTAGGTTGAATACCTGTGATTGTATTAGGCTCTAATAATTTAAATGGCAACGCGGCAATTTGTTTTGCTGTCAGCAACCCAACTTGCGAGGCAGTTAAATCAACCTGTTGTTGTGTCGAAAAGGCGGCGAAATCTTTGTCTGTAAATTTCGCAATTTGGTCAGGTGTTAAAAGCGTAATATCTAATGTATCTGCGAATTTTAATGCCGCTACTGCTGTCGTTGCTGTTGCCATGATAAAAACCTCTCAGTAAATAAAAATGTGGTCTGTTTGTTCGAAAAACACGCCGTAAATGCGTTAAGTTCGTGACGATTTGGTGATGTTACCAACGATACAAATAAACCGCCTGAACTTTTCATCGGCATTTGTCAAAAAAACTTGAATAATTTTTTCAAAAACTCCGTTTTGAATTATACGGAAAATAAAGTAAATAAAGAGTGATGTGGTTCTCAAAAGAAAGCACCATTTTTTGCTCACAACGTTACGCTGGTTTTATAGTGCATGCTGCACACATAAAAAAAGCCCTGCAAACCTAAAAGGCTGGCAAGGCTTGAAATATATGGTAGACCCTGTAGGACTTGAACCTACGACCAATCGATTATGAGTCGACTGCTCTAACCAACTGAGCTAAGAGTCCAAAATTTTTTAATCAGTGTCTAAGAAGCAACGTAATTGCTCTGAACGTGAAGGATGGCGCAATTTACGCAATGCTTTTGCTTCAATTTGACGAATCCGTTCGCGTGTCACATCGAATTGTTTGCCAACTTCTTCAAGTGTGTGATCCGTATTCATGTTAATACCAAAACGCATACGCAACACTTTCGCTTCTCTTGCTGTTAAACCTGCAAGCACATTTTGTGTCGATTCACGCAAACCTGCAATGGTTGCTGATTCAACAGGTGAAAGCACTTTTGAATCTTCAATAAAATCACCTAAATGGGAATCTTCATCATCACCAACAGGTGTTTCCATCGAAATCGGTTCTTTGGCAATTTTTAACACTTTGCGAACTTTATCTTCAGGCATTTCCATACGCTCTGCGAGTTCTTCAGGCGTAGCTTCACGCCCTAATTCTTGCAAGATCTGCCGTGAAATTCGATTCAATTTGTTAATCGTTTCAATCATGTGGACAGGAATACGAATTGTCCGCGCTTGATCAGCAATCGAACGGGTAATTGCTTGACGAATCCACCATGTTGCATACGTTGAAAATTTATAACCACGACGATATTCAAATTTATCAACCGCTTTCATCAAACCGATGTTGCCTTCTTGAATTAAATCTAAGAACTGCAGACCGCGATTGGTGTATTTTTTCGCAATCGAAATAACCAAACGTAAATTCGCTTCAATCATTTCTTTTTTTGCGCGACGGGCTTTTGCTTCACCGATGGTCATGCGACGGTTAATGTCTTTTAAACCGCTGATTGTTGTGCCGTATTCACTCTCAACTTCAGCTAAGGTTTTTAATGCCTTGCGTAATTCTTTATCACGCTCTTTAAATGCCGCGCCGTAAGTGTTGTCTTTCAAACATTGTTCAAGCCATGTGCCGCTCGTTTCATTTTCATTAAACAGAGCTAAAAATTCTTTACGCGGCATTTTTGCGTAATTTACCGCAATGTCGGTAATCAACTTTTCTTGCGCCCGAATCGTTGCAATACCGTGTGGAATAATAGCGGTTAACTTTTTCAAATACGGTGCTGACCATTTGAACTCCATGAATAGCTCGGTCAACTTCGCAAATTCTTGTTCGGTTTTATCACTTGCGTAGCCGTGTTTTTTCATGACATCGGCAGCGTGTGCTAATTGTTTTTTCAAAACTTCGACTTTTTCTTTTACTTCGTCGTAATTTAGGCTTTTATCATCATCACCACTGTCGTCAACGGCGACGCTATCGTCATCACCATCGTCTTCAGTTCCTGCTACGTCATCATCGGCAGGCAATGCAGCGGCTAAGTCTTCAGCTTCTTCTGTTAAATCAACAAAACCTGAAACTAAATCTGCGAGTTTGATGGGCGTTTCGTCTGGATTCGTATTTTCGGCAGGCGTTGCGTCAGTAGGAATGGCTTCAAACGAGTCAATAAAATCTGCCACCACCATGTAAGAGCGTGAAATCGCTTGTACAATTTGACGTTGCCCTTCTTCGATACGTTTCGCAATTTTTAATTCGTCAGCGCGGGTGAGAAGTTCAACTGAACCCATTTCGCGCATGTACATTCGCACTGGGTCAGTTGTGCGACCAAATTCGCTGTCTGAACTCGCTAACGCGGCGACTTCTTCAGCATCTTCGTCATCGGTAGTCACGGCAGCAGAATCGGTAATCAATGAGTCTTCATCAGGTGCAACTTCATGCACTTGAATGCCCATATCATTGATCATGTTGATAATATCTTCGATTTGCTCAGGATCAGCAAGATCACTCGGCAGGTGATCATTGACTTCAGCATAAGTCAAATAGCCTTGCATCTTGCCTTTGGCGATCAGTTGTTTAATCTGTGATTGCTGTTGTTCGTCGCTCATTATCTACTCACGCGGTTAAAGTTGAAGTAACTTTAGATTTTGCCGTTTCGGGTCGCGGATTATACTTAAAATACCCGTCAAAACGCAAACAAAACCTGTATTTTCAAGACATTGCTGTTTATTTCCAAACGATAAAATGCGTTATCGTCCAATTCCCCCATAAGCCACAATTTCATGAGCAATGCGCTGTAAAGGAATTTCTTTATTTACGGCACCCAGTTTAAAGGCTTCTTTTGGCATACCGTAGACAACGCACGTTTCTTCATCTTGTCCTAAGGTATGCGCTCCCATTTCGTGCATTTCTTTTAAGCCGCGTGCGCCATCATCGCCCATCCCCGTCATAATGATGCCGAGCGCATTTTTTCCCGCGCATTTGGCAACGGAGCGAAACAATACATCAACCGATGGACGATGGCGTGTCACTAAAGGGCCATCCACGATTTCAACGTGATAATGCGCGCCACTGCGTTTAAGCAACATGTGTTTTCCACCTTGAGCAATCAACGCCCGTCCAGGTAAAACCCGATCACCATTCACCGCTTCACGCACTTCGATTTGGCATAAACCGTTTAATCGTGCTGCAAATGCGCCTGTGAATTTTTCGGGCATGTGTTGCACAATCACAATACCTGGCGAAACGCGAGGAAGAGAGGTCAATACAAATTCTAAAGCCTGCGTGCCACCTGTTGACGTGCCAATTGCCACCACTCGATCTGTCGTTTCGGCAAGCGCATGTGTACTCGGTGGCAAAATGGCATCTGCTGTTAATTTTGCTTGGACAACAGGTGCGGCATTTACTGTTTTTTTCACTAATCGATGTACATTCGCTCGCGCTGCTGCTTTTACTGCGGCGATAAGATTTTCCGAATCATCGAGCAAAAATTGTTTCAAACCCACTTTCGGTTTTGTCACAATACTGACCGCGCCCGCTGCCATCGCGTGCATGGTTGTTTCTGCACTTTTTTCGGTTAGTGTCGAGCAAATCACCACAGGCGTAGGACGTTCGCTCATCAATTTTTTTAAAAACGTAATACCATCCATGCGAGGCATTTCAACATCCAGCACAATTACGTCAGGCCATTGCACTTTCATTTTAGCCATCGTAAATAATGGATCGGCTGCCGCACCAATGACGATAATCCCTGGATCTTTTGACAAACTGGCTGCCAATACTCGCCGCACAACGGCAGAGTCATCGACTAACAATACCTTGATTTGTCCCACCTTTAAGCTCCTAAGTTATTTAAAGTTTCTGATAAATAGCAGGCTGTATTAGCTTTACTTCATCGCTTATGCCATTTAACGTTTCTGAGTGTCCCACTAAAAAATAGCCACCTGAACGCAAGAAAGGCAACAAGCGTGAAACGACTTTTACTTTTGTTTCCTGATTGAAATAAATCAGCACGTTCCGCAATAAAATAACATCAAATAGCCCTAACTTTGGCGGTTGTTCAATTAAATTATGTTGAAAAAACTGTACACGCTCACGCAATCTACGATCAATGAGTAACGTTCCTTCTTGTGACCCCGTCCCTCTAAGACAGTAATTCGACAAATAATTTCGCGGAATTTCAGGCATTCTGTCCATCAAATAAAGCCCTGCTCGCGCTTTTTCTAACACTTGGCTATTTAAATCTGACGCTACAATTTCCCACGTCGCATTACCTAAAATTTCATCGAGCAACATGGCAAGACTATAAGGTTCTTCGCCAGTTGAACACGCAGCACTCCAAATGCGTGGTGGCTTGCCAAATCTTGCTGTGTGCAAAATATGGTGACGCAAAAACTCGAAATGTTTAGGTTCTCGAAAAAAATGTGTTTCGTTCGTTGTTAGCAAATCGACAGCGATTTGCAATTCTGCTTTGCCATTCACAGACGTAATCATTTGGAAGTATTCGCCATAACTCGATAGTCTGTGATGAGCAAGTCGTTTTGCTAACCGACTGGTGACGAGCGGCTTTTTTGAAGGAGCCATACTGATACCTGCAATGCGGTAAATCAGTTCGCAAAATTGCGTAAACTCCTTATCTTTTAACGATACGCCAGCAAGATTATGGACATTTGCAAGCGTTGCATAAATTGTTGTCACAATAGCCCCGTCCCAACAGGTAACTCATCAAACCAATTGATAAAACGTTCCACATCTGCACCTTGATAAATTGCGCCATGTTGTGGGCAAAGCATATCGATTTTTAATTTTGCGACCCGCTCACACCATAGACGTTTTGCTTCTGTTGATCCCATCCAACGTTGATGAAAATATTTGGCATGTTCAATGTGACGGGCAAAATTTTTCACAACTAAATCATTCATATCAGGCGGTAACATGGCTGCGCCAATATCACCCGAAAAAAACAATCGTGCTTTTTCATCGTACAAATGAAAATTGCCCGAAGAGTGCAAATAATGCGCTGGTACAGCTTGCAAATTCAAACTGCCGACAGGAATGTTCAAACCTTCATCAGGAATTTCGATAAAGGTTTCATCCGTACCACCAAAATGCGGTACAAACATTGACCATAAACGACTGAGATAACATTTCAAGTCAGGATTAAAATCAAGCCATAACGATAACGACGAAATAATGTCAGGGTCTTGGTGTGAGGCAAATAACGCCCCAATTTTTGTGGGGTCGTATGCGTCACAAATCGCCGTAAAAACCATTGAGAAAATTTCTGAACCACCTGGGTCAGTTAATAATGCCGTCGTTCCATCCGTAATAAGGTATTCGTTTGTATCGATTAAATAATTGGGTTTTTCTGGGTCGCGAGCTAATGCAATCCATTGATGTTCGCCTGATTGATAAATAATGGTCGCTTTTTTCATGCTGTAACTTCTGTAAGTTGTATTCCTAGTTTTTTAATGCGTATCGCGATATTGTTGACAACGTTTTCTACGCTTTGGGCAACTTGACGTAATGCAAGCGTCATTTCGCCACCATGCGCGGATTCAATCCCTGCCGAGCGGGCAATCACCATTCCTGAAGCACATTGTTTGACTGTTCGTTTCATTGCAATTTGCAATGATTTCAAGATGTTTGAAATCACACGCTCCATTTCATCCACTTCACTTTGACTGCGTACACACGCCGATGCAAGGCGCGTTTGCGCTAACTCATGATGTGCGCTGGCTTGATTAAGTTTAAGCACACTACGCAATCGATTTCGTTTTGTCGCCGTTATTGATACTTGTTGATAAATGAGTTGAGACAATTCTTGCATTGCCGTTGCGATTTTATCGCTAAACATGCGTAATTCTCGTGCCACGACGCTAAAACCCACTGCATTTGAACCAGCTTGCCTTGCAATTAAAATAGCATTTGTCGCCGTTAAACTAATGTCTTCTGCAAGATCAATAATCCTTTTTATTTCTTCATTGATTTCCGCAATGATTTTTAATTCATTCATCCATTTATCCATTCATTGATGTGGAGCTAAAGCACCTCCCCCTGCGGCTATCGCCGCTCCCCCTCCAAAGGGGGAAAATCATTAAGAGCTTTTTAATCTTTCGCCCCCTTTGGAGGGGGCAGGCTGAAAGGCTGGGGAGGTGCTTTAAATTTTTTTTTATCTCACTGCTCTGTTAACAACTCTGCCATCGAACCTGATTGCACTGCCACTAACGCCGCCATATCATCCATCGATAGCACATACTGAATGTTTAAAATAATGACAAATTTGCCCGCAATTTTGCCCATCCCCGCAATAAAATCGGTGTGAATGTTTGAACCAAATTTCGGGGCAGGTTCAATTTCACTCGCTGGAATTTCCAGCACGGCATTCACCGAATCGACCATTACGCCAATGCTTTGCGTTTCGCTACCGACTTCCACTTCGATAATGATGATGCAATTGCGTCGTCCAACAACGGTAGGCTGTTTGCCAAAACGTGAACTCAAATCAATCACAGGAACGACTGCCCCACGCAAGTTGATAACACCGCGAATAAAATCAGGCATTCGCGGTACTTCGGTGAGTTCACCGTATTGAATAATTTCTTTGATACGCTGAATGTTGATGGCATACGATTCACCTGTGAGCATAAAAGTGAGGTATTGCTGCGGTTCATCGAATGTTGTCGTTTGTACTTTTTCAGTCATATCAATCTCCTAAAATCGCACAAAGTCGGATTCATCAACATGTTTTGATGTAGTGGTGGTTGTATGCGTTTTTTTAACGATTGGTTTAGCACGACGGACATTTGAATTGCCATTCGTGTCATCGACTTTGAAAAACGAAATTAACTCTTGCAATTGTGCGGCTTGACCACTCATTTCTTCAGAGGTGGCGGCGAGTTCTTCCGATGAAGCCGCATTTTGTTGGGTGACTTGGTTGAGTTGATTTACGGCGGTATTGATTTGACTAACCCCCGCTGATTGCTCTTCAGATGCAGCGGTAATTTCTTGGACTAAATCAGACGTTTTTTTAATCGACGGTACAATGGTATCGAGTAATTTCCCCGCCGTTTCCGCACGACTGACGCTACTTTCAGCCAATTCACCGATTTCTTGCGCGGCAACTTGGCTACGTTCTGCGAGTTTGCGAACTTCGGCGGCAACCACGGCAAAACCTTTTCCATGTTCGCCCGCTCTTGCTGCTTCGATTGCTGCGTTTAACGCAAGTAAATTGGTTTGATACGCGATGTCATCGATGATGCCAATTTTGCCCGCAATACTTTTCATTGCACTGACGGTTTCTTTTACCGCGGCACCACCTTGAACGGCTTCACTGCTTGCTTGCGCTGCCATGCCATCGGTAATTTTTGCATTTTCAGTATTTTGGTTAATGGACGCAGACATTTGTTCAACGGATGCACTGGTTTGTTCAACACTTGCGGCTTGTTCGCTAGTGGCTTGGCTCATATTTTGGGCTGTTGCCGAAACTTCTTCACTCGCTGAGGCGATATTGATTGCTGCACCATTTACTTCACTCATCACTTGTGAAAGTTTAGTAACCATGCCTTTAAGTGCGTACATCATGCTGGAAGTGTCGCCTTGACGAGTTGTTACGCTAACTGTCAAATCGCCTTCAGCAAGTTTTGAAACTATTTCTGACACCTCAGCAGGTTCACCGCCTAATTGACGGAGTAAATCACGAGTAATAATCCACCCAACAAATACGGTGATAAACAAAATGATGGCTGAAATTATGAGCGACATTTGTGTTGCACTAGATTTAATTTCGGCGGCTTCTTCAGCAGATTTTTTGGCAAGACCAATGTTGTAGTCTATGTGTGTTCTAAATACTGCATTTGCTTTTTCAGCAACGGGGGCGTTTTGCGTTAATGCGTTGCGCGCTTCATCATTTTTATTTTCACGGGAAAATTTCAATACGCTATTAAGCCCCAAGAGATAATCATTAAATGCAATTCTATCATCTGTAAGCATTTGCTTATCTTTTTCGTCTGCAAGTAACGTTTCATAATCTCTTAGTGCGCTCGTAACTCCCTCTTGCGCTTCTCTAATTTTTGATTCGATTTCTTCCATCTTTGCTACATCGGTATTTAATGCGTGGCGATAAACACGAACACGCAACCGACCAAACGATTCACCAAGTCTGTCTAATATGACGATAGATGGAATACTATTCACATTGGAAAAATTTGTTTTTTCATAGACGGTGTCCATGCGGTTTAGACTTAACCAAGATAAACTGATTAGCCCTAGAATTGCGGTGGCTATTAACAAAATCATTTTGTTGACAACGGTCATTTTCATCACGAATTTACTCCCAAAAAACTACATAAATAAAAGGTCGCTGAACGCATCATTCTTCCCCTAACGTTGTTGGGTTAACTGAAGCTGAACGAGCTGCAACTAACGCCGCCATATCGTCCATCGATAACACATATTGAATGTTTAAA
>JAQTXN010000051.1 GCA_028688755.1 Methylococcales bacterium
CATAAACGTCAGCCACCAAACACGCTGGCGATTGTGTCAAACGATGACTTAATTTCACGTCGCTGACTTTTTCGCCCAACACGTCTTTGATTTGTTTTAAAACGCTTTCAAAATCTTTGCTGACTTCTTCTTGCGCGGCTTTTTCTTCTTCGGTTTCCGTTTTATCTAAATCCAAATCACCTTTGGCAACAGACTGTAAATGTTTGCCGTCGAATTCATCTAAATGCGACACCAACCATTCATCGATACGGTCAGAAAGCAATAATACTTCGATGCCTTTTTTGCGGAAAATTTCCAAATGCGGACTATTTTTTGCCGCTGAGAAGGTTTCTGCGGTGACGTAATAAATGTGTTCTTGCCCTTCTTTCATGCGGCTAACGTAATCTTCGAGCGAAACTTCTTGCTTGTCAGAATCATTATGCGTTGAAGCAAAACGGAATAATTTCGCCACACGTTCTTTGTTTGCATTGTCTTCAATCGGAGCTTCTTTTAACACCACGCCAAATTGTGACCAGAACGTTGCGTATTTTTCAGGTTCGTTTTTCGCTAAACCTTCGAGCATTCCCAACACTTTTTTCACAGCACCTGATTTGATGGTGTTGATTTGTTTTACTTGTTGCAAAATCTCGCGTGACACGTTCAGCGGCAATGAATTTGAATCGATAATTCCGCGAATGAAACGTAAATAACGCGGCATCAATTGTTCTGCATCGTCCATGATGAAGACTTTGCGAACATAAAGTTTTACGCCGTGTTTTGCGTCTTTGTCCCACAAATCAAATGGCGCACGGCTTGGAACGTAAAGCAATAACGTAAATTCGTTTGTGCCTTCGACTTTGCTGTGAACGTGCGTGAGCGGGTCTTGGAAATCGTGTGCGACGTGTTTGTAAAATTCGTTGTAATTTTCGTCGCTGATTTCGCTGCGTGATTTTGTCCATAATGCTGACGCGCTGTTGACGGTTTCTTCAACGATTTCAGGTTCTTTTTTCTCTGCATTTTCGCCGTCTTCATCGCTTGCAGGTGCATAAACTTCTTTATCCATCACAATCGGCAACGAAATGTGGTCAGAGAATTTGCGAATGATTGAACGCAATTTCCAACCGTCTAAGAATTCTTCTTCGCCGTCTTTCAAATGCAACGTGATTTCTGTACCGCGTGTGGCTTTTTCAACGCCTTCAATCGTGTAATCGCCCTCACCTGCTGATTCCCAACGTGTGCCTTCGGTTGAACCTGCTTTGCGTGTGGTCAACGTTACTTTGTCCGCAACGATAAACGCTGAATAAAAACCTACGCCGAATTGTCCAATTAACTCGCTGTCTTTGGCTTGTTCGCCTGTGAGAGCTTCAAAAAATTGTTTTGTACCAGATTTTGCAATCGTGCCGATGTGTTCTTGCACTTCGGCGCGAGTCATCCCGATGCCGTTATCGCTAATCGTTACGGTGCGTTTGTCTTTATCGAAATCAACACGAATTTTTAACTCGCTGTCGCCTTCGTACAAGCCGTCATTTGATAACGCTTCAAAACGCAATTTATCTGCGGCATCTGACGCATTTGAAATTAACTCGCGCAAGAAAATTTCTTTGTTGCTGTAGAGCGAATGAATCATCAAATGCAATAAATGTTTTACTTCTGTTTGAAAGCCTAACGTTTCTTTTTTTGTTGCTGTGGTCACGGTTTTTTCCTTTGGTTAAAAAGTGAACAATTAAAAATGAATCAGTTGTCGATTTAGGGGCAAGTTTGCATTTTTCAAGCGTCGTGCAATGCACGAATAGATAAATTTTCAAAACTTGTGGCATGATTTGCCTTTATAAAAATCACACTTTTTAAGATGACAGCTCAATTTTTTACCGACTTGCAAACGCTTTGCGATTATTTGGCACTTTCACCCGAATCGTTGAATTTCTCTCCCGAAGCAGCAAAACAATTTCCGCTTCGCGTTCCAAAAAGTTTTGCCTCACGCATTGAAAAAGGACATTCTCACGACCCGCTGTTACGGCAAATTTTGCCCATTGCTCAAGAATTGCAAGTGTACGACGGTTTTAGCAACGACCCCGTTGGCGACCTGCAAGCGGTGAAACAAATTGGCGTGCTGCACAAATATCATGGGCGCGTTTTGTTAATTAACACGGGCGCGTGCGCGATTCATTGTCGGTATTGTTTTCGGCGCAATTTTCCTTACACCGATTTGCAACTAAGCAAACAACAAGAAAATGAAGCCATTCGTGCGATTGCAGAAGATGAAACCATCGAAGAAGTCATTTTGAGCGGCGGCGACCCGCTCGTTTTAAACGATGCCCGTTTAGCAAGTTTATTTGGAAAATTAAACGCTATTTCAACAGTAAAACGGATTCGAATTCACACCCGTTTACCGATTGTGCAACCTGAACGCATCACACAAAAACTACTCGAAATTTTTAAAAAGAGTACGAAAAAAATCGTTCTGGTCGTGCATTGCAATCATGCTAACGAAATTGATAACGAGGTGGCGCAAGCGTGTAAAAAATTAAAAACAGCTAACGTGACGCTGTTAAATCAATCCGTTTTATTACAAGGTGTGAACGATGACGCAACGGTTTTATGTGAATTGAGTGAACGGTTATTTAAGATTGGCGTGTTGCCGTATTATTTACATTTTCTCGACAAAGCGCATGGCACGGGGCATTTTCAAGTTTCAACATCGCAAGCCTTAGAAATTATGACGACCGTGCAAAATCGTTTATCGGGTTATTTAGTCCCGAAATTGGTTTTTGAAAAAGCAGGCGAATTGGCAAAACAGTATTTGCACAATAACTAGCGGTAAAGCGCGTTATAATTCTCACAGTTACATTTCACTTACTTTTGGAGTCATACAATGGATGCACAAGCCTGTAGTTATGTCATTTTTGGCGCGACGGGAAATTTGTCACGCATAAAACTAATGCCTGCTTTTTATCATTTAGAAGTCGCAGGGCAATTGCCCGAAGGCACAAAAATTGTCGGCATGGGTCGTCGTGATTGGACGCAAGAAAAGTGGCTTTCAGAAGTTAAAGGTATGATTCAAGCCAAAATCAAAGATGCGTTTGATGAAACTATTTTTCAAAAATTCGCCGCACGGTTGCATTATCATTTTGGTGATTTGCAAAAAAACGAGTGTTACAGCTCGCTAGCATCAACGCTTGAACAGCCTCAATTTCCCAAAAACAGCGCGTTTTATTTGTCGATTAGTCCGTCAGATTTTGGCTCGGTGATGGAGCATTTAAGCAATAACCAGCTTTTCGATGAACAGCATGGTTGGAAGCGCGTCGTCATTGAAAAACCCTTTGGTTACGATTTAGACAGCGCAGAAGCTCTACAAAAACGCATTTCACATTATTTAACTGAAGAACAGATTTATCGCATCGACCATTATTTGGGTAAAGGGACGGTACAAAATGTGTTGGTGTTCCGTTTTGCTAACGTGATGCTCGAACCGCTTTGGAATCGCAATTATATTGACCACATTCAAATTACCCATTCTGAAAGTTTTGGGATTGAAGAACGTGGCGCGTATTACGATGGTTCAGGCGCGATGCGTGATATGTTGCAAAGTCATTTGATGCAACTTTTAACGCTGGTGACAATGGAACCGCCTGTTTCGATGGAAGCCGATGCGCTACGCGATGAAAAAGTGAAAGTGTTAAAATCGATTCGCCCGATTTCAAAAGAAGCCGTTCATGCTCATGCGTATCGCGCCCAATACGCGCCTGGTACAGTGAATGGCGAAAAAGTGAATGGCTATTTGCAAGAAGCGAACATTCCTGCTGACAGCATTACCGAAACGTATGCTTCAATGAAATTGTACGTTGATAATTGGCGGTGGCGCGGCGTACCGATGTATTTACGCACAGGCAAACGCATGAAAAAATCGCAGTCTGTGATTTCAATTTGTTTCCGCCATCCACCGTTACAATTTTTTCGTGATACCGACATCCACTGCATGAATCCAAATTGGGTGCAACTTGGCATTCAACCTGAAGAATGTATCCGTATTGAAATGACGGTCAAAGAACCAGGTTTAGAAATGAAAACCCGCACCAGTTCGCTTGATGCCAGTTTTAGAAATTCGGACGAAAAAGCCATCGATGCTTACGAAGATTTGTTGCTCGATGTGTTAAAAGGCGACCGCTCGTTATTTTTACGTTTTGATGAAGTGGAATATGCGTGGAAAATCGTTGATCCGATTTTGCAAACGTGGGCAAGTGAACGTGATTATGTCGCCACTTATCCAGCAGGTTCGTGGGGGCCTGAAGACAGCAGATTATTTGATAAAGAAAGCCAAAAATGGCGAACGTCCTTAACTCCAGAATGTAACAATGCAAAGTAATATCCAATGGCATCAATCTGAAACAACAGATTTAGTCGAACAAGAAGTCTGCGAACGCATCTTAGAATTAGCTAACGAAGCAATTGCAGCGCGTGGACAATTCAAATTCGTTTTAGCGGGTGGCAAGACACCTGAAAAGGTTTATCGGTTGCTCGCTAAAAGTGATACGAATTGGTCGAAATGGTTTATTTATCATGGTGATGAACGTGTTTTGCCTGCCTCTCATCCAGATAGAAATAGCGTGATGGCACGCGGTGCGTTTTTAAATTCGGTGGCGATTCCTAAAAATCAGATTTTTGATATGCCAACCGAATTAGGGACAGAAGAAAGTGCAGCAATGTATCGCCCAATTGTGCAAGCAGCAATGCCATTTGATTTAGTGTTGCTCGGCATGGGCGAAGATGGACACATTGCGAGTTTATTTCCCAATCACACGCATGATGAAAACGACGTTGTTCATTCGATTTATAATTCGCCCAAACCGCCTTCAGAGCGTGTCACACTTAGTGCGAAAGCATTAAGTAATACACAAAATTTGTTTTTTTTGATTCAAGGCGCAAACAAGCATCACGCATTAAAACAGTGGCGTGACGGTAAGTCGTTACCTGTTGCAACAGTCAGTGCATTACAAAATTTAGTGGTTTTTTTGGATAAAGCCGCCGCTGACATAGATTGATTTTTCCCCTAAACTAAGACGCTTTTACTAAAAATTTTACGATTTAAGGAACAAATATGATTATTAGAGACAATGAGATTGCTGATTTAGAAACCCCGACAGGCACCATGCGAGCGCATATTTTCCGCCCTGTTGCACCTGGAAAATATCCTGGTATTTTGATGTTTTCAGAAATTTTTCAAGTGACTGCGCCAATTCGTCGCACGGCAGCAATGCTTGCTGGTCATGGTTTTGTTGTAGCGTGTCCTGAAATTTATCATGAACTTGAACCATTAGGTTCAGTGCTTGCCTATGATGAAGAAGGCACAACACGCGGTAATGCACACAAAATTACCAAAGAAGTTTCAGCTTATGATAGCGATGCGCGTACCGTACTTGATTACTTAAAAACGCTGGATTACTGCACAGGAAAATTAGGTGTGATGGGCATTTGCATCGGTGGACATTTAGCGTTTCGTGCTGCGATGAATCCAGATGTATTGGCAACGACTTGTTTTTACGCAACGGATATTCACAAAAGAGGTTTGGGATTAGGCACAAACGATAACTCGCTTGATCGTGCAGGTGAAATTAAAGGCGAGCTTTTACACATTTGGGGTCGTCAAGATCCACACGTCCCACTTGAAGGTCGTAATCTTTTAAAAGCAAGACTCGAAGAAGTGGGCGCGAAATTTACTTGGCACGAATTCAACGGTCAACACGCTTTCATGCGTGACGAAGGACCTCGTTATGATCCTGCGCTTGCGTTGCAAAGCTGGGGATTATTACTTGAAATGTTCCATCGTCGTTTAGGTTATGGTGATTTAGATATGGTGCAAGATGCAGCACCTGCTGAAAGTCGTCACTAATCGGATGTCATTTTGAGTAAAATCAAAATCATCGGCGGCAACTGGCGCAGTCGGCAAATTGAAGTGTTGGACGCGCAAGGTTTGCGTCCAACGCCAAATCGCGTGCGTGAAACGCTTTTTAATTGGTTGCAAGGCGATATTTTTAACGCCTATTGTTTGGATTTATTTGCAGGCAGTGGCGCGTTAAGTTTTGAAGCGGCTTCGCGTGGTGCAAAGTCGGTTGTGCAAGTTGAAAATAATGCTGCCGCGTGTGATGTTTTAAAAGTGAACGCGCAAAAACTTGGCGCGGTGCAAATTCAAACCCTGCAAACTGACGCTCTAACTTATTTAGCAAAATCGCCCGAAACACCATTCGATATTGTGTTTATCGACCCGCCATTTGGTTTGGATTTGGTCGCACAAAGTTGTGATTTGCTCGCAAAAAACAATTGGCTTGCACCTTATGCCAAAATTTACGTCGAAACTGAAACGACCTTAAAACTCGAATTACCAGAAAATTGGCTATTGTTAAAAGATAAATCAGCTGGCGAAGTGGCTTATCGATTGTTTCAATTTGGCGCGTAGCGAACATGTGTTGTTTCAAACGGGTTTTTGCCCCTTAAAACTGATAACTCAGCACACCACCGAAACCAAGAAATGGACTTGTATTTGTTATACCTTTGTAGGTATACAGTTGCGTTCGCCAAGAAGAGGATAATTTATACGACCCGTAGAGCGTTGTTTCAACTTGGTCATTTAAATCAGAAAAAACAGACTGTCTAAAATCCACAAGCGTTCCAACCGAAGCTCGATCAGAGAGTTTATAAATAACTCCTGTAGAAGCATTCACCGTATTTCGATACCCGACATTTTTAGGATTGCCTACCCACTTATAACCCGTGCCTAGCATCAAAGTGAAATCATCTAAACTTTTATAAGCATATATTTGAACTGATTCATCGGGTTCGCCTGTACCTAATCCATCGCTATGGCTTGCAGTGGGTATTTTTAATTTGAATCCTACATCAATAGCAACAGCAGACTTAGAATCATAAAAAGCGTTGTACATACCACCTAAAACCACATCTCCTATGCCTTCACGTTCACGATATTGCGTGCTAGATGATGTCGTCGCATTGCTCGGCCCCGATATTGTTAAATAGGGTAAATCCAGCCGAATAGAAAATTTTTCGGTACTGTATTTTGCTTGAATGATGCTTGCGACCATTTCAGTTTTAGTCGCTGCACCGTAATACCCTTCACTAAAATCAACAACGGTTCCTAGGCTCAATCTATCATTTGCCAACAAACTCGAACTGAATGATATAAAGCAAAGTCCAACGCGGATGATAAATGGGAAAGTCATGATATTGGTTTTGGGTTACTGTCACTGATTTATATGCTCTAAATGTTCAATGTTTGTATGCTCGATTTTTGAATGTGACACTTCTGGTTTATCAATATCAGGATGATTAACCTCTAGGTGTAATAATGTCGTTTTATCAATATCAGGGCGATTGATTTCTGGATGCAACAAATTCGGCTTGTCATCAATATCAGGGCGGTTGATTTCTGGATGCAACAAATTCGGCTTGTCATCAATATCAGGACGATTGATTTCTGGATGTAACAAGTTGGGCTTATCATCAATATCAGGACGATTGATTTCTGGATGTAACAAATTGGGCTTATCGTCAATATCAGGGCGATTGATTTCTGGATGCAACAGGTTCGGCTTATCATCAACATCAGGATGATTGATTTGAACAGGTTCTAATTTATGTGGGGATGAAAGAAGCGGTGAGCCACCTAAATGATTACTGTGTTCATGCTGTTCATGCTGTTCATGCTGTTCTTGCCGATGATCTAATATCATTTTACCTTTTTCAATTTCTCTAACCCAAACGCTAACGTGTTCTCCCGTTTTTGGTGTTTTGTCAGCCACGTCATTTACCGTAATTTTCACGCCATCGATATTGATTTTTTCGCCATCGCCTTGTCTGACATAGCCTTGTAAAAGCAATTGATCCACTCTTGAAGCAAAAGACCAACGAGGGTTATGTTCGAGTGTTTCTGCGTGCAATACCCCGTCTTTTAAAACGCCTTGAATTCTAACTTCATCACCAGATTTTAATGTAGTTTGATTTACAGAAAGTTCTATAGGTTGTTTGCCAATATGGAAATTACCTGAGACATTATCAGTTTCTAATGGTCCTATCACACTCACTTTATTCATCGCGTCATGCTGTTGTTCTACTCGCGTCGCTTCGATACTGCCATCCGTTAAGCGATTGCCACTGACGACAACATTATCGCCAATTGTTATTTCAGTTAATAACGTTTCTGGAAGATGAACTGTTTGACCAAGAACGCTAAAAACACCACTACTAGAATCTATTGACGTAACGACACCTTGAACTTCGTGCAATACATGGATTTCTTGGGCATGATAATTTTGTGATTCATGTGTCGCTAAAATCGAAACGGTTTGTCCAAGAGCTAAATGGTTCGACTGTGTTGGAATTCCATCTTCGACAATTGGCGTTTTTGAATCATACTGAATTTCAATGCCATTGACACAAATGCTACCAAAACCAGAAATAATTCCAACGATACCTGTACCGCCAATTCCAGATTCGCCTTCTCCATTTCGTTGTGCTAGCAAATCAGAGTTGGTTGGTGGTGAAAAACCTGTGCCACCGATACCACTTCCGTCGTTAGCTTTTGCTTCGACAATAGGACTTTGTAACCAATATTTATTTTTACAAACATTTTCCTCTGCAAACGTATCCGTCGTACTGGCAAAAAGAATCAACCAAATCGATTTTATTAGATTAGTGAATCGCATTATGATTTCTTTCCTTCTAGCTTTGCATCAGTATAAAAATAAACCCCCAGTGTTATACGATTTTTTTGATTGCCTGATGAGGTTTTTTTAAGTTCTTGCGCTTTTTTGTTAATCGCACGCAATACATCCATACTCATACTTTCAGCAAGCTGCGCTAATTCTTCTATTGCTTGCGGACTTAGACCATCCGAATAAACACTGCGTTCTAAAAAAGGCGGTTTTTCATCGAGTACATTATGAACAGCAGATTCTATATGGTCGCGTACATTCCGACCTAAATAGTACAGCTTTTCTTCTAAACCTTGTTCAGGCACAAAAGCACCTGTACACAAATGAACAACGTCATTGGAATCAATTTCTACTAGTCCTAATCGTAACCATTCATCTAATACAGCCCTAGCACGAATATCTTTTGATTCATCACAAACAAGTTTTTCAAACGATGGCGAACCATCAGATTGCATCAATCGTGGTAGTGGCATCGGCAATGCCTGTTCATCTAAATAATCGGATTCACCATTCCATCGCGCAATCAATCTAGCTCCTAATGACACATTCACAGGAGGGGTTAAATCAATTTTTGGCTCATCAAGAAAACGGCGAATATCTTTGCGATGCACGCCTGTAAGTAGACTCAAACGGCTATCGGTTTGCTGTTTTCCTTCTAATTGAAATTCTGTTGCCGCCACATCCACAAACAAAGGCTTCAATACACTAATTAAGTATGTGTATGTGATTTGTTTAGCTAATAACAGGCGTACTAAAGGTCGTAAAAGACGTTGGATAGCTTCTATAAGAGCTGTGTTGCTGCTCATTGTAGTTGAATTTGTATTGTTGGGGATTTTGCTCATGAAAGCAGTATAGCAAAAGAACGTTGACGTGGGAAAATATCCCATGTAGAATTTTTTCATGGGAAAATTTCCCACAATAGCTGCTCATCTTGTAAGTTCGTGACTTGTTGTTTTGCTGATGTTATAGCGTACATACACCTATGAATACAGACAAACGCAAGATGAGTAGAAACGACTGTCTTCTTCTAAATTTTTATATTTGTCCTCGTATGAATAAAATTTCCATTATTTTGCTGCTCGCTTTTTCGCCAATTTCTTTTGCCATAGATACTGGTGCTTCTATGCCTGCTTGCACGCTGACAGATATATCAAAAAATTCTGAGGTATCAATACCCACTTCTGGGAAAGTTGTTTATGTTGATTTTTGGGCTTCATGGTGTGCGCCTTGTGCTAAATCGATGCCTTTTTTGGAAGAATTGCATCAAAAATTTAAAACAAAAGGCTTAGACGTTATTGCCATCAATGTTGATGATGATAAAGCCGATGGCATTAAATTCTTAGAAAAAATGAACGTCACATTTCCTATTGCAACCAATCCAGATTCAACTTGTGCGGGTTTATTCGGTGTACAAACGATGCCATCAAGTTATCTATTCGATAAAAAAGGAAAATTACGTTATATCGAACTCGGCTTTTTTAGTGAAAATAGAAATGATGTGACTCAAAAAGTTGAAAAATTATTGGCTGAATAAAATGATTAAAAAAATGAACTCATTTTTTATCATAATTTTCGTTTGTGTTGTCATCTCTGGATGTATGCAAACTGTAAATCCGTGGGAAAGAGGTAATCTGGCGAAACCACAAATGATGCTAGATTATGACCCATTAAAATCTGGGATAATGGCGCACAGTTATAGTTCAAAAGAAGCCGCTTCTGGTGGTTATGGCGTTGGCGGAGGTGGTTGTGGATGCAATTGAAGAAACAACGCAACCTGCGTTATTAAACACATTCACATTAGCTGTATTATCGTTACTCAGCATGAGTCCCAATCTTGAGGCGGCAGAAGCGGAATATCTTGATGTAAATTCAGAATTCAGTCACTACGAAGAAGGTAAAAATCGGATTAAAGTCGATGTTTATCAAGCCGCCGCTGCAATTCCCCTAACGGATCGTTTAAATTTCAGAGTAAATGGCGTGAAAGATATTGTCACGGGTGCCTCGCCTGTCACAAATATCCTTAAACCAAATGGGCAAGTATTTCAAATGATGTCTGGAGCTTCGATTAAAGATGTTCGTGATTCAATTGATGGCACAGGAACTTATAAACACGATTATGGAAGCCTAAGTCTTGGTGGTGGTGTTTCGAGTGAAAATGACTACACATCTAATTTTTTCAATATAGATTCACGGCTCGATTTTAATCAAAAAACAACCACCCTTGAAACAGGGTATGGTTTTTCGTCAGATAGAGTCTGGGCTGTTGATCACTGTCCGCCGCACTGCTTATCAGATTCATCTGCTGGCTTATCAAGCTCGTCTGGTTTATCGGATTCCTCTGGTTTGTCAGATTCTTCTGGTTTATCAAGCTCATCTGGTCTGTCAGATTCTTCTTCGGGGTTATCTCCAGCACCACGAATTTCATACAAACGACCCAATGTCGGCGGCAATAAAACAACGCATCAAGGAATTGTTGGTGTCACCCAAATTTTAGATAAAGATTCACTGCTCCAAGCCAATCTTACTTATACCTACAGTCAAGGGTATTTATCTGACCCATATAAAGTTGTTTATACGCCTTGGGTTACGACACCTTACCCGTTCTATTCTGACGCGGGTGGATATTCACATGATACAAGACCGACCAATCGTAATCAGGTAGCTATTTTGACACGCTATGTTCGGCATTTTTCTAAATTGAATGCTGCCGCTGTGCATTTAGATTATCGATTTTATGCAGATACTTGGGGAATTATTGCTCATACATTTGAAGCAACATGGATTCAACCCATTTGGCAAGATTGGAAAATAAGTCCTACGGTGAGGTATTACACGCAAGGATCTGCCGATTTTTACCAGCCTTATTTCTTAACGCCTAGAGCGGATGGCTACTATTCATCGGATTATCGTTTAGCACAATTTGGCTCTTTAGGTGGTGGGTTGCAACTTAGCAAAGAATTTTTTGACCAATTAACGCTAGGTTTTGGCGTTGATTTTTATGAAAGAAGGAACTCTTACAGTCTGAACAGTGGCGCAGGAACAAGCGTAGATAATTTTAATTTTTCTATGTACAACGCCAAAATCAATTTCAAATTTTGACCTCAAATAAAATAATTTGAAAACACTCACTTTATTCGGCTGTCGTTTCACTTCAATGGGTTCACCCTGTGAAATTCAGCTATATGTTTTTGATGAAAAACAATTTCAACTCGTTTCTCAAAACATTGTTAATGACATGATGCGATTGGAAAAAAAGTATTCACGTTATCGTGATGATAGTTTTTTATCTGAAATCAACCGCTGTGCCGCAATCGGTGGCTCTATTGATGTGGATGCGGAAACGGCTCATTTACTGAATTACGCGGTTACTTGCTATGAGCAAAGTGATGGATTGTTTGATATTACCTCTGGCGTACTTAGGAAAATCTGGCAATTTAATACCGCCACACCAGCTATGCCAAGTGAAGAAGAAATTGACAAAATTCTACGCTTTATTGGATGGGATAAAGTTGACTGGAAAATGCCAAAATTGAGCTTTCCAACACCTAAATTAGAATTAGATTTTGGTGGAATTGTAAAAGAATATGCGGCAGATAGAGCTGCTGCGTTATGCAGTGAAATGGGTATAAAGCATGGCATCATAAATTTGGGTGGCGATATAAAAGTTATCGGTAGTCATCCAGATTTATCCGCATGGCATATTGGCATTCGTGATCCTGAAAATAAAAACGCGGTGGTGAACGTTGTTGAACTCACATCGGGTGCAATGGCGAGCAGTGGCGATTATGAAAGATGTATTGAAATAGACGGTAAACGCTATGGACACATTCTTAATCCTAAAACGGGATACCCTGTTCAACATTTCTCCTCAATAACAGTCATTAGTGATTATTGCGTGCTGGCTGGCAGTGCATCAACGATAGCAATGCTCAAAGAAGAAGAGGGTATTTCGTGGCTAAACCGTCTCAACTTGCCTTATCAATGGATTGATATAAATGGTCAACGTGGCGGGAATTACATAAAAAATATCAATAACTGAATTTACTTACATTTAACATTAAATAATTATAGGTGAGAAACATGTCAACAACGACAGGTACTAATAACAATGATAGTTGGAGCTTAACAGGTTCTTATTCGGGTACATTAGATGGATTGGATGGTGTTGATACTCTTGGACTTGGTACGTTGACAAGATCTGATTTTTCACTTACTCCAAATACCGATGGTAGCGTAACAATTGATACCGTCGCGGGGGCTAGTGGTGTGAGAGCAAGTCATATTGTGTTAAAAAATATGGAAGTGCTTAAATACAGCAATAACAGTCAGCAAATTGATTTAACCAGTTTTTTCCCAAAAACTGTTTTAACACCTGAGATTGTTTCATATACGCCCGCAAATTCAGCGAATAACGTCCCAACGAATAGTCCCATTATTTTAAAATTTAATGAAACTATTCAGGCAGGCAATGGAAATATAACCATTCATGCAAATTCTGCATCAGGTTCAATTTTAGAAGCCTTCTCTGTTGCAAGTAGTAAGCTGGTATCTTTTGCTCAAGATACGTTAACCATTACGCCTGACATTAACCTCGCAAACAATACGCATTACTTTGTCACAATAGATTCAGGTGCAATCCAAGATTTATCTGGAAACGTCTATTCAAATGCCGCAAGTTACGATTTCACTACCCAAGGCATAACTAATCACTCGCCTACTGGCTCAGTGTCTATTTCAGGTACAGCAACTCAAGGACAAACCTTAAAAGCGACTAATTCGCTTGCCGACTTAGACGGTTTAGGCGCGATAACGTATCAATGGAAATCTGGTGACACGTTACTGGGAACGGGTGACACCTATTTACTTGGAAAAAATGACGTAGGAAAAAATATCAGTGTGACCGCTAACTATGTTGATGGTGCAGGAACAGCAGAAAGCGTGCCTTCAAGTTCAACATCAGCAATTGCTGCGGTCGTAAATAGTGCGCCCACCGTTTCAAATCATATCGTGGCTCAAGCCGCAACAGAAGGTAAAGCATTTAATTTTTCAATACCGAGTAATACGTTTTCAGATATTGATAATGACAAACTCTCTTTTACGGCTACTTTTAATAATCAGCCGTTGCCAACATGGTTAAAATTTACTTCGGCTGGAAAATTTAGTGGAACACCCACTTATGCAGCTGCCGATACGGCTGTCAATACAATTACCGTTACTGCAAATGATGGACATGGTGGCATTACGCCTACAACCTTCACATTAAATATAACAAACGTTCCTGCGATTAAAGGTACTGTGAATGCGGATACTATTGTGGCTGGACTAGGCAACGATAGCATTTCTGGATTAGCGGGAAATGATGTTATTGATGGGGGGGCGGGTGATGACAATATCGATGGCGGAGCTGGTAATGATTCTATCAAAGGTGGTTTAGGCAATGACACGCTTGATGGTGGTTTGGGCAAAGACACGCTTGATGGCGGTTCTGGCACAAATTATTACCTCTTCGATACAACATTAAATTCAACGACTAACGTCGATAAAATTGTTTCGTTTGTTCATGGCACCGATAAAATCGAATTAGCTAAAACAATTATGAAAACGTTAGGCACTTCAGGAACGTTGGACGCTAATGATTTCAAACTGTCTACACAAGCACTCGATTCGTCAGATCGTATTATCTACAACCCAAGTAACGGTGCGCTTTTTTATGATTCGGATGGTAGCGGTTCCAATGTAGCCGTGCAATTTGCAATCGTCGGTACATCCACTCATCCCACCTTAACGAATGCAGATTTTATGATTATCTAAATTCAACTTTTTGCTACTAAAACTTAAATGTTACACAGTGTTTCTTTTGCTGCGCTTGGAACTGAATGCCAATTGCATCTATACGTTTCAAACCCCTTTGAAGCGGAAATAGTGGCTGAGGCAATCATGCAGGAAGTATTTAGACTTCATGCAAAGTATTCGAGATACAGTGAAAGTAGCTTTCTTTCAGAAATTAACGCGGCTGGAAAATCTGGCTCTTTCATTGATGTTGATGAAGAAACAGCAGGATTGCTTGATTATGCTTTTGCTTGTTACGAAAAGAGTGATGGCTTGTTTGATATTACGTCAGGTGTACTTCGTAAAGTGTGGGATTTTTCACAAGCTACGTTACCAGAGCAACAAAAAATTGATGACGTATTACCACTCATTGGATTAGACAAAGTGATTTGGAAATCTGCGCGATTACGATTTTCTGTTCCAAATATGGAACTGGATTTTGGTGGAATTGCGAAAGAATATGCGGCAGATCGTGCCGTATCGATTTGTAAATCGTTAGGGATTAAACATGGGCTAATTGATTTTGGCGGAGATATTGCCGTCGTTGGCTCACATCCTGACAAAACACCGTGGCAAATTGGGATTTCTCACCCCAGAAATCCCGATATACCTATGGCATCTGTTGAAATCGACCATGGAGCCTTAGCTACCAGTGGTGATTATGAACGGTATATCGAAATTTCTGGGCAACGCTACTGTCATCTGTTAAATCCAAAAACAGGCTGGTCAGTCAATGGACTGTCTTCAGTTAGCGTTATATCAGAACAATGCCTCGTTGCAGGCAGCATCACTACCATAGCCTTACTCAAAGGCTTATCTGGTATTCAATGGCTCAACCAGTTAAATGTTCAACACGTCTGGATGGATAATGAAGGAAGACAAGGCGGTAATGCTGCTGTCTTCCCTCCAAACAGAAATTAAACGTGTGTATTGATAAAATTACCCAAAATTGCATCGAATGACGCACGACTATCCGAAATAGTTTGTACTGGCGACGGCGCAGCTGTTCCATTTGCGGCTTGATTGCGTGCCTGCTCCATTAGTTTTGTCATACCCGCAACAAAATCTTGTTTAGAAATACTATTTGATCCGTTCGAGTCTAATTTACTAAGAATCGCTTCATGCCCCATATTTTTAAAGGCAACTGGCGGATTTAAGTTTTGAAAAGCCTGTGTAAATTGTGCTGGAGTAATCGAGCCAGAATTATTGGTATCTATTTGTTGAAATAGATTTGTCATTTTTTGATTAGGTGACATGCGAGAGCTTGCTCCTGACATAACTCTTGGCATAGTTGCATTTACGCTTGAAATTGTACTCATTTTTCTTTCCTCTTACATTTATTGATGAAACCGACTTGCACCTTACAAACCGTCCGTCGAATCTATCGGCATCAATTTAGATACCTTAAGTTTTATATGTAAATTTTAACAATGCAAAAGAAACGAAAAATACTAGCCAATAACATCGCAATTAAATTGGAAACGTCATTTGAATTGTATGAACAAAAACAATTTGAACAAGCCGAAATTATCTACAAAGAAATTTTATGAAGGAAAGTATGTGAAGACTCCCATCTTTGAAGAACAACCATTAGTTCCGATTCTGTCTCATTGTGGCGTTGCAAGAAAAAATATCGACGACATACCTGACATGATTCATGACTCTATGACGGATACAAATCCAAGCAATATGTTTATGCGTATGTTTTATATTGCATCTGCTCTCAACCAAAATGAACTAGCGGAGGATATGCAAGAAAAAGCGTTACAACATAGCTGTATTTATCGAATAAATAATCCCGCTCATTCTAAAATTCGATTACTTGCTTTGATGGGCGTAGGCAACATGACTGACAATGTTCCTATTGATTTCATTATTGAAAACAGTGACATTCGACTAGATTTACTTTATGTGTTACCAGAAAAAGAGATGCCACTTTCAATACCTGATCATGATATTGCATTTGTGGCGTTGGGCGA
>JAQTXN010000052.1 GCA_028688755.1 Methylococcales bacterium
CTTGTTTGATGATTACCGCGCAATACAAACTGTATTTACCATCCGCCGAAGGTAAATTGCCTGAAACGACAACCGAACCTGCTGGAATACGCCCGTAAGTGATTTCACCTGTCATGCGATTGTAAATTTTGGTGCTTTGACCAATATAAACGCCCATTGAAATCACGCAACCGTCTTCAACAATTACGCCTTCCACAATTTCAGAACGTGCGCCGATAAAGCAGTTGTCGCCAATAATGGTTGGATTGGCTTGCAACGGTTCTAACACGCCACCAATGCCTACGCCGCCTGATAAATGTACATTTTTACCGATTTGAGCGCATGAGCCGACAGTTACCCAAGTGTCAACCATCGTGCCACTATCGACATACGCGCCAATGTTGACATAAGACGGCATCAAAATCGCGCCTGAGGCAATAAATGAACCGTGACGTGCGACCGCATTTGGCACAACGCGAACACCAGCGGCAGCAAAGTCTTCTTCGCTGTATGTTGAAAATTTGCTTTCCACTTTGTCGTAATAACGGGTATTTCCGCCATCCATTAAGCGGTTGTCATTGATTCTAAATGAAAGCAAAACCGCTTTTTTAAGCCATTGATGTGTGACCCAATCACCGTCAATTTTTTCGGCAACACGCAATTTACCGCTGTCGAGTAAATTTAAAGTTTCCGTTACCGCATCGCGCACTTCAGAGGTAGCGTTTGCAGGTGTGATGTCGGCGCGATTTTCAAAAGCGGTGTTAATGATGTTTTCTAAATTTGACATAAGTTTTTTGAAAAAGATTAAAAGAAAATGTGGATTTTATCCGCCAAAAATGGCGCGATTACTGAAGATTCTATCATGATTTAAATAACAGTTAATTCAATCAATTACGCATCATGACTGCAAAAACAGTCGATTTCTGCGATAATGCGCCGCTAAATCGCAGTAAAAATTCTTTAATCATTAAAAAAAAGCGAGTTCAAAATGACAAATCCAAATTGGAAAGTACAACCATCAACAGTTTTAAACGCAAGTCCTGTGATGCCTGTAATGGTGATTCAAGATTTAGAAAACGCCGTACCTTTAGCAAAAGCCTTAGTGGCTGGCGGTATTCGTGTTTTAGAAATTACGTTGCGTACACCTGTTGCCTTAGATGCCATTCGTGCAATTAGCCAAGAAGTTCCCGATGCAATCGTTGGTGCGGGAACAATTTTAAATGAACAACAATTACAAGCTGCTGCGGATGCGGGTGCTGTGTTTGCTATTAGCCCAGGTTTAACTGCGAATTTACTTGCTGCCGCGCAAAAAAGTTCAATCGCGTTAATTCCTGGTATTTCAAGTTTGTCAGAACTCATGCTCGGTATGGAATACGGTTTAGACCATTTCAAATTTTTCCCCGCTGAAAATGCTGGCGGCGTTCCAATGTTGAAAGCAATTGCTGGCCCTATTCCGCAAGTTACTTTCTGTCCAACAGGCGGTATTTCGCTTAAAAATTACAACGAGTATTTAGCCCTTCCAAATGTCGCGTGTTGTGGCGGTTCATGGCTTGCACCTGCTGATGTTGTGGCAAATAAAGATTGGGCGAAAGTGACGCAACTTGCACAAGAAGCCATTGCTGGCGTAAATCGTTAATTTTGTTCGTTTATCAAAATCGAGAAAAATCATGACCCAAACACGCACATTTACTTTATTAGACGAGAATTCGCAGTTACTTTGTGAATTACCTGTTTTTAATGGAACAATTGGACCTGATGTGATCGATGTTCAAGCCTTGTACAAAAACACAGGAATGTTCACCTTTGACCCAGGTTTTAATTCGACAGCGAGTTGCGCGTCATCGATTACTTACATTGACGGCGAAGCAGGCATTTTACGTTATCGCGGTTATCCGATTGAAGAACTCGCAAAACGCGGCTCATTTTTAGAAGTCTGTCATTTATTGCTTTATAGCGAATTACCGACGGCTGAAAAATTAAGTGCATTTGAACAAAATATCACCATGCACACGATGGTTCACGACCAGTTAACTAACTTTTTCAAAGGCTTTCGCCGTGACGCGCATCCGATGGCAATTATGGTCGGCGTGGTTGGCGCATTATCGGCGTTTTATCACGATGCACTCGATATAAAATCGGAAAAAGACCGTGAATTAAGCGCGATTCGGCTCATTGCAAAAGTGCCAACCATTGTCGCGATGTGTCACAAATACAGTACGGGCTTGCCGTTCATGTATCCAAATAACAGAATGAGCTACGTTGAAAACTTTATGTTCATGATGTTTGCAACACCTTGTGATTCGTATAAACCCAATCCTGTTTTAGTACGAGCGTTAGACAGAATTCTCGTTTTGCACGCCGACCATGAACAAAACGCTTCAACGTCAACCGTACGTTTAGCGGGTTCAAGTGGCGCAAATCCCTATGCGTGCATCACGGCAGGGATTGCTTGCCTTTGGGGCGCAGCACACGGTGGCGCGAATGAAGCAGTTTTAAATATGCTTGAGCAAATTGGCGATGTTTCTGAAATTCCAAAATTCATTTTGCGTGCAAAAGACAAAAATGATCCGTTCCGTTTAATGGGTTTTGGGCATCGGGTTTATAAACATTACGATCCGCGTGCCGTATTGATGCGTGAAACCTGTTACGAAGTGTTAGAAGAACTTGGTTTGCAAGATAATCGCTTGTTCAAATTAGCGTTAGAACTCGAAAAAATTGCGCTTGAAGACGATTATTTTATCGCCCGCAAATTGTATCCAAACGTCGATTTTTATTCGGGGATTGTGCTTCATGCTCTCGGTATTCCCACTAATATGTTCACGGCAATTTTTGCAATGGGACGTTCAATTGGTTGGATTGCTCATTGGGACGAAATGATTGCTGATCCAGATCAACGCATTGGTCGCCCACGTCAATTGTACACGGGTGAAACAAAACGTGACTTACCCCCTCAACACCGTTAATTTTTCGTTTTTATGACTATGAAAAAAAATACTGCTCATCAAATTGCCTCTGTTTTAACCGAAGCGTTGCCGTACATTCAACGTTTTAAAAACAAAGTTATCGTGGTGAAATTCGGTGGCAACGCCATGATTGACGACGCATTGAAACACAGTTTTGCGCGTGACATTGTGCTGATGAAATCGGTGGGATTAACGCCGATTGTAGTTCATGGCGGAGGGCCTCAAATTGGGAATTTACTGACAAAACTTGGCAAAACCTCCGAATTTATTGATGGTATGCGCGTGACCGACACCGAAACGATGGACGTTGTGGAAATGGTTTTAGGCGGTTTGGTGAATAAAGAAATCGTCAATTTAATCAATCAACACGGCGGCAAAGCGGTTGGTTTGACGGGCAAAGACGGAAACTTTATTCGGGCAAAAAAAATCAAACTCAAAAAAGCCGCTGTGGATAGTGAAGCGTTTGAATTGATTGATTTAGGTCACGTTGGCGAAGTCACGGCAATTGACACGTCAGTTTTGGATATGCTGGGTGCGAGTGATTTTATTCCTGTCATTGCACCGATTGGCGTTTGTGAAGATGGACATTCTTATAATATCAACGCTGATTTGGTCGCAGGAAAAATTGCCGAAGAATTGAACGCGGAGAAGTTAATTTTATTAACCAATACCGCAGGAATTTTAGACAAACAAGGGGAACTTTTAACGGGTTTGTCGTTAGCTGATATTGATGATTTGATTGCTGACGGCACGATTTCTAGCGGCATGATTCCAAAAACACGTTGTGCAACGGATGCGTTAAAAGGCGGCGTAACCAGCGTTCATATTATCGATGGACGAGTTGAACACGCTGTTTTACTCGAATTATTTACCGACCAAGGTGTGGGAACGTTGTTGTTAAATCGTTAGCCAAGAAAAAAGGCGTTACAGTTGTAACGCCTTTTTTTGTGCTTAAAAATTCGTAATCAGAGACATTCTAAAACTCACAGGTTCAACAGGATGAAAATGGATGTCGTTAATACCATCACCACCCGAGCCGTAGCATGGGTCAGTTTTCAAACATGAGCTATAAAAGTAATCAATCCCGCTGTCTTTTCTATCCAACATGTTAAATACTTCGGCTTGAATTTTGACGTGTTTATTAAATTCATAACCGAGTGTACTTGAAAGCATCAAGGTTTCTTGTGAACGCACGCTGTTATCTTCAATCAACGCTCGTGGGCCAAAATAGCGCAATCGAGGGCCACCATAAAATCCACCCCACACGTCATGCACTGTCACGCCTGAGGCAATAACCGTTTCCACCGCACCAGGAATGTAATTCCCACCTTCGGGATTACCTTGAAAACGCGCTTTTGAAAAACTCAAATCGGCATCAAATGTCAGCCAATCCGTTGGGGAATAAAAGTTTGCCGATTCAATCCCATAACGACGACTTGGATGAGTAGCTTCCGTTGTTCCCGCATCACCAACAAATAATAATTCCGAATCAATATCGAGCCACCAAATCGCCAGCGTGCTGTTTAAACCTTTAACCCAATTGCTACGCATCCCAATTTCTGCGCCATAAGTTCTTGAAAGTGGCACCGCTTTTTCAATCGGATTTCCATCCGCGTCAGTTGCGCTACCTGTTTTAGGATCAACGTTGGTATTCACACCCCGCGCATCGTTACTGTGAAAACCTAAACCGCCGTTTAAATAAAATTCCGTTTCTGCCCACGGGCCAAATACCATGCCCAATTTGGGGCTTGCCATGCCGTCATAAACCGTGCCGTTATTGGCATTTTGATTACTTTTTGACACGTTGAAACGATAGCCATCTAAACGCACGCCGACATCGGTTTTAAACCAATTTGTCCACGTCGTTTTGTTGTCAAAATACGGGCTTAATGTACTTTGCCAAATCGTATCGTTGCGGGTGTAATCGAGCAATTGTTGTGCTTTGGTGTGCGTTAAAGAGTTTTGAATGTTGTCGTTGCGAAATTGCAAACCAAAGGTACTTTCGGAATCAAATTTTCCAAGTTTGTGAAAAATGGTGTGCGCGGCTCTAAAACCTGTGACATAACGTTTATCAGGTTGTCCAAATTGGTCGCCATTGATCGCGTCATCTTGGAAAAAGGTGAAGTTTGAATACAAATCGAGCGAGGTAAATAATCCATACGCCATGATTTGCGATTTACTGTTTTTGTCTTGACGATGCCATTCACCTGTCACGCTATAACGGTCAGAGCGTCCGCCATCGGTTGGGTCTATTGCGCCAAAACGTCCGACAATCCCTTGATTTACTGCACGGCGTGCAATTTGGTCAGTCGAATTCCAATCTGCCCCCATTGCCATCCCCGTGATGCTAAAGCCGCTGTCGCCGTATTCTTCGCTGTATTTCAACACGCCGTTGAATTTCAAATACTCGTTGCTCACGTCCCACGGTCCACCGTTGTGAACGGTTTCGCCAGCGTAAAGCAATTTTCCATCACCGAGTTTTTGTGACCCCATCACAAGACCGCGATAATAATCAAACATGCCACCTGTGAATTTCACAGTATGGTCGGGTAAATCGCTCATATATTGAATGTTCGCCGCCCCTGCGCTGGAAAAATCACCGTTTTCTGCGTAGTAATTTCCTTTTTGATAATTGACGGTTTTAATCAATTCGGGAATTAAAAAGTTGGTATCCATCCAACCTTGACCATGCGAATGTGACGGTAAATTCACAGGCACACCATCAACTTGCGTTAAAAAATCTGTGCCATGATCTAAATTAAATCCGCGTAAATAATACTGCGCGGCTTTCCCTTCGCCGCTGTGTTGCGTTGAAATTAAACCAGGGACGGTTTCAAGCACTTCGCTGGGACGTGTGACGGGGCGATATTTTAATTGTTCTTGTCCAACATAGCCTTCTGATGCACTGCCTGCGATTCCAATCAGTGAATCAGCCCGTTCGGTAATCACAATGTCATCAAGTTCGACAGGCTCGCCGTCTTTCACTTTTTTGGTTTCTTTTACTTTTTTTACCGTTTCAGTGTTTTCAGGTTCGGTGTATTCCGCATGAGCATAAGCAGAAAAACTCGCGGCAATTGCCAGCGATAACAGTGTGAATTTAAACGGGTGATTTTTTTTCATGATTTTCCTCATTTATAGTTATTTTAAGAAAGGTTAATTTTGATTTGCCCAAATTTTAGGCAAACGAATAGGCGCAAAAATTCTTTTGGAATTGCGTTGAATAAAAAGAAAAAATTGATTTGAACGCGAAAGCGTTAAGGGTGAAACGAAAAATAATTGAAACAACAAGCGAGGAATTTTGAATAAAAAAACAAAATTAGGTCGTTGTTTGATATAAAAAACGTAGCAAACAAATTGCGAAACCATAAAAACAAGCAACAGCGCGCTCAAAACGAAATACGTTTTTATGAAGCTAAAAAGTCGCAAAATCGATTCGAGTGGTGGCGAAAAATTCAGCCATTGCGGCGATGAATTTATTTGCTGTGATTTCTCAACGGATGATTCAAGTTGTTGAAAATCGCTTTGTACAACTTGTGAATAAGTTACGCTTTTTGCAGATTCAGTTGGAACGACAACATTTAACGCTTGTGCGATGAAAAAGGCGATGGAAAGTAAAATGACTTTTGCCATCAAAATGCCCGCGCCGTGCAATAACAACGTGGCAATCATAAAACCGAGCGTATAAGAAATTAAACTTGCAGAAGTCGAGATTTCTTGCCCGTGTGCGTAGCCGTGAAAAAAAGCGAAAAACGCCACAATCAACACGTTTATTCGGATGTCAAAACGTACTTTTCGAATAATTAAAAAGCTAAAAACTAAGCAGGATAAAACGATTAAAATTTCTGCACTCGGTACAGCAAGATATTGCGCCGCACCTGAAATGCCGCCCAAACTCATCACACCCACAAAGGTTGTTGGCAATAACCAAATCGCTTTGCCACGCAATTGCGCTGCCCAAATACCAACGCCAAGCATCGTGACAATGTGATCCCAACCTTCAAGCGGATGAGAAAAACCACTGCTTAAATCCAGTACAGAAATATCCACGACAAAATAAAAAACGCACAAAAAAACTCCCATTAGCAAAAAAGCTAATAAAGATAAGCGTTTTAAAAGTGGCATTTTTGTAAGCATAACTACATGTTTTCCTATTGAAATCGAGCCGCGCATTCTACGCAGATTCAGATTCTTAGTCCCAAATATATCTATAAAATTGTCCGTTCAATTAACCAATAGCTACCAGCTAAACAAACAATCGTTGAACAAACGGGAACGAAGTATTTTTCAATCAGCGGTTTTGTGTGTAGCCACCAAATGATAGGTAAAGCGATTGACGTGACAATAAGTTGCCCTGTTTCAACACCAAGATTGAATGAAAATAACGGAACTAAAATCCCTGTTTCGATGCTGGTGATGTTCATTTCTTGTAACACTGCAGCAAAACCAAAACCGTGAATTAAACCAAAAGCAAACGTTAGATATTTTCTGCCTTTGGGTTCTTTGACGATGAGATTTTCTATGCCGACATAAACAATTGATGCCGCAATGAGCGGCTCAACGATCGTGCTGGGAATCGTGACTAAATTCATACCTGCTATTGCAAGCGTGATGGAATGAGCAATCGTAAAAAACGTGATAATTCCAAAAGCTGACCAGAAACGATGCGTCACAATCAGCAATGCAAATAAAAACAACAAATGGTCATAACCCGTCAAAATATGTTCAACGCCTAAAACAAAAAAGTCTTTGAACATCGACGAGCTTTCGCCTGCCGCTAAATTTAATTCGATGACGTTATCTTGTTGAGTGAGCATTTTTTCGCTCAAGTTTTTGCCTGTAGCATCTTTAATCGTGACAACTTGTTTGTGACCATCAGGCAATTTATTTAAAAACAATAACTGTATTTTTAAACTTGTCGCCGCAGGTTCGTAATGAAACGAAATATGCGCGTTGTTTTGTGCATCAAAAACCACATCACCCAATTTAAGCGGTTTTGCATTTTGCTCGTTTAGCTTGAGTTCTAATTCTCTGGCAATCAAAGCGGCAACTTCAGGTTTTGCGGCTTCACGTTCTGCGTTGCTCACTTCGGCATCGCCGTCGTTATCCATCGGCGCAAAGGCTTCGGTGTCTTGCAAGGCGAATGTAATTGAAACATCTACACCTTTTTCATTTAAAACCACCTCAGCAGAACTCAAACCTGGGTCGTGGGCAAAACTAAGTCGTGTTAACAAAAGTAAAAATAAAAGAGAGATGAGTTTCATATTCACGCTACACACCAATCATTATTCGTTGAATAATTCACCATTTCTAAAAACACGCCGCGCCGTAATTCTTGTTCGGCTTGTTTGAATAAAGCTCGATTGATTTGTGAACTTAAATACACTTCACCGCAGTTTTCACAAATCTCCGCTGGCACTTGTTTAAAAACCAATGTCGTTTGTTTGCGTTCCAATGTGACTGTTGTCACACCACTTTCTGTTTCGCCATTTCGGCAAATTGCACATTTCATTATTTTCTCCGTGAAAAATTATCTAACCATTTGAGAGTATTTGGCTCATAAACGGTCACAATAATCAGCCGTTTTTCTTCTCGATTAACCGCAACCACTAAATGCAATGGGCGTTTATTTATTGAAAAACCATTGAGTAATAGACTTGGCAACGGATAATCCTCATCGTAACGTTCGATGATTTCACCATTTTTGAGTAGATATTCCACATCGTCATCACTGATTTCCCTTTCAAACATTCTCTTGGACGCATGAAGGCGATAAACGATTTCATAGTTTTCAACGTCGTTTAATTTCACTGTTTATTGCTCAACACTCACAAACGCAATTTTAGAAATGCCCGCGTGTTGCACCGTTGCCATGACTTCAGCGACTTTTGCATAAACAACCGCTTGGTCAGCGTACAAATGCACGCCGATTTCCGCATCTTTAGAAAATTCAGCTTTTAATGCCGTTTCTAACGTCGCCAAATCAGAAATTGGGTTTTTATTCAGCGTAATTCCACCTTGCGCGTCGATGCCCAGTTGCAACGGTTGGGCTTGCGTGTCGGCGACGGTTTCAGTGGTTTTCGGCAACTTCACTTGCACGGATTGGGTCAATAATGGAGCAGTGACGAGCAAAATAATCACCAGCACGAGCATCACGTCAACAAGTGGCGTGACGTTGATTTCACTCAACGCGCTTTCGTCTTCGGATTGCGGTTTAAAAGCCATTTCAACCCTCCTTATTCTTTTGGCAAATCAGCGACAAGCAAAAAATGCCCGACAAAACTTTCTAATTGTTGGCGTTGTGATTTCACGCGGCGTAAGAAGTAGTTGTATGCAAGTACCGCAGGCACAGCGACCGCAATACCAATAGCCGTTGCAACGAGCGCGTCACCGATAGGCCCTGCGACAACATCTAAACTAGTTGAACCGCTCGCGGTAATATCGTGCATTGCGTGCATAATGCCCATTACTGTTCCGAACAAACCCACAAACGGCGCAGTGCTGCCAATACTTGCAAGCACTGTTAAACCACCTTCAAGCGCGTGTTGTTCTTTTTGCAATTGCCCACGCAAACCGTGTTCGAGTAATTCATTTGGATTTCCCGCATATTTGAAACTTTTGCCTCGCAAACGTTGATATTCATCAAGCCAAAATAAGCCTTCATACGCTAAATGCGATTGCGTGCCTTTGAAAATTTCGTCAGGTAAACGTTTGGCTTGTTCTAAATTTTGTACATTCCAAAAGGCTTCGTTAAATGTGGCGTTATTTTTATTATTTGACGTAAATTGCCAAAGTTTGAAGAAAATTATCGTCCACGTTAGCACTGAAAAAAGTATCAAAATGTCAAACGTCGCTTCGATGACGAAATGGGTAGTTGAATCGGTCATTTTTTATTCCTAATTATTTAAATGGTTGAAATTTAATTGTTTTATTGCCTTTGAAACTCACCGCTTTGCCACCAACGATTTTTGGATTAAATTCCATTTCCATCAAACTGTCCTTGATTTCGGCAATGGTATCGTCGTCAAACATATCAGCAGGCTCGGCATTTCTAAAGGTGGCATGTTGAACTTTTCCGTCTTCACCAATCGTAAATGTGAACGAAACTGAACCTGCAAAATTACGTCGTGCATAACGACGCTGCAAACGTTTTTCGATACTGTCACAGTTTTCACAGGTTCCACCAGAACTGGTACTGCTTTCACTGTTTGTTGACGCGCTTTCGACTGGTTTGCTGACAGGCGCAACCGTTTGCACAGGTGCAGGTGGTGTATAAACAGGCGCAGCTTCAAATTTTGGAATGCTTACCTCCGCATTTTCGGAAGTCGTCGTTAAAATTTTAGGTTGCAAAATAGGTTTGGGCGGCGTGATTTTTTTCACAGGCTCAGGCTTGACAATCGGTTTCACAACTTCTTTTTTCACCACAGGCTTTGGCGGTTCAGGTGGTTTGATTTCAGGTTTAGGCGGCTCTGGTTTGGGCAATGTCACCATTGCCACCTCCATAATTTGCGGCGGTTTTTTCGGTAAATCTTTTGGTGCATTTACCAATTCAAAGGCAATTATGCTGTGCAAAATTATCACCGCTGCGAGCATCAAACTCCCCTGAAAACGTGCATTTTTCAGTTCTTGTTTTGACGGTTCAAAAATTGGATAGCCTGTAAAAATCAAATTTGTTTTGTCCATAAAAATTTAAGTTTCGTGAGTGGTGGCACAGTGATTTATCTCGACGGTGATGTGTACGAGTTCTTCATGAATACTAAGCTGCGCTTTGAAATAATCGGGCGTAACAGTTTCATGAGTTAGCAATGACAAAATGCAGGCATATTTGTTTTTGCTTACGCGCCAAACATGCAAATCGGTGATTTTCGCTTGAACCTTGCTATCGTTAATCACCTCAAAAATTTCCGCAACAACAGGTGCGTCCATTTCGGCATCAAGTAAAACGCGCCCCGTTTCGAGCAACAATTTATACGCCCAAACTAGAACGAGTAACGCGCCGACAATTCCCATTGCAGGATCAAGCCAATTTACCGCCCAAAATTTACCCCCAAAAAGTGCAATAATCGCCAACACAGAGGTTGCGGCATCAGCGACAACGTGTAAATACGCCGAACGTAAATTTAAATCATGATGGTGTTCGTGTGAATGCGCGTGTGTGTGCGAATGTTCATGATGATGCCCATCTTTAAGTAACCACGCGCAAAGCAAATTCACCACCAAACCGCCTGCGGCAATAGCGATTGCCTGATCATAATGAATCGGCATCGGTGAAATCAGGCGTTGAGCGGATTGATAAAGCATTAAACCAGCAACACCGATAAGAAAAATCGCGCTGGTGTAGCCGCCCATAATTTCAATTTTCCACGTCCCAAACGCAAAGCGTTTATCGTGCGTTAATTTTCGCGCGGCGCGATAAGCAAACACAGATAAACCCAAAGCCAAAACATGCGAACTCATGTGCCAACCATCAGCTAGCAGAGCCATAGAGTTATAAAACCAGCCGCCGAAAATCTCGCCAATCATCATGAGTGCAGTTAAAAACACCGCCCATTTTGTATTTCGCTCCGCAAGCGGATTGCCTTCGTTAAAAACGTGTGTGTGTTCTAAATTTGGAATAGTTTTGTCTGCGATTGTCATGTTTGATTCCTTAAAATTTGTTTCACGGATTTAGGCAAGTGAATACGCATAAAAATTCCCTCGGAATTTAACGTAAAAAATAAAAATGAATCTGAACGCGAAAGCGTTAAAGGTAAAGAATAAAGCGGATTTTTGAAACAACGAGCGAGGAATTTTGAACAAAAAACAAAATCATGACGTTGCTTAGGATAAAAAACGTAGCAAACAAATTGCGAAACACTAAAAACAAATAACAACGTACACAAAATAAAATACGTCTTGAGGGGCGTAAAAAGTTGCAGAACAGATTTGTCAGGTAACAAAACATTCAACCGCATTTTTTCAACGGATTTTGTTTCGATTTGTTGAATATCACTTTGTTCAATTTGTGAATAAATTGCAGCGACTGTTTTTACTGTTTCAGTTGCACTGACAATGCTGAACGCTTGTGCGAAAAAAAATGTCGTCGAAAGCAAAATAACTTTCACAACGAGAATTCCTGCTCCGTGCAGCAACAGCGTTGCGAGCATAAAACCTGCGGTATATGAAATTAAACTTGCCGATGCTGAAATTTCCTGACCGTGTGCGTAACCATGAAAAAAAGCGAAAAATGCCACAATGAGCATGTTGATTTTTATATCAAAACGCACTTTGCGAAGGATTAACACGCTAAAAACGAGGCACGATAAAACGATTAAAATTTCCGCGCTTGGAACGGCTAGATAGTTTGCCGCACCTGAAATACCACCCAAACTCATCACGCCGACAAAGGTCATAGGTAAAAGCCAGATTGCTTTACCTCGTAATTGTGCCGCCCAAATGCCAACACCTAACATGGTGACAATATGATCCCAACCCTCAAGCGGATGTGAAAAACCGCTAGTTAAATCCGTAACTGAAATGCCCATCGAAAAATAAAAAACGCACGCCAAAACGCTCATTGGCAAGAATGCCAATGCAGAAAAGCATTTTAAAAAGGGCGTTTTTATGAACATAAACTCAGTGGTTTGCGTTGAAATTGTCACGCATTCTACGCAAATTTAGTCAGTTAGCCAAATGCCAACATTCGACTTTTTTCAGGAAAATTATGTCGTAAACTAGAAATAGTTTGTTTTCATATTGACGAACAATAAAATTCAATCCATAATTTTTGTGCGGTTTTTTTACAATAACTATATTTTGAGGAGTGTGTTATGGCTTTAATTACTTGGACTGCTGAACAATACGGCACAAACGTTGGTTTTGCAGACGATGAACACGAAATCTTATTCGACAAATTAAATAAGTTATATGACCTTGCAACAGGTGGTGCGGAGCGTTCGGCAATTGGTTCACAATTAGATGATTTAATCGCTTACGTTGTTGACCATTTTGCTCACGAAGAACGTGAAATGACAGCAAAAGGTTATGCGGCATTTGATGCACATAAAGCTGAACACACTGCGTTGATTGGTATTTGTGCCGATTTGCAAAAGAAATTCCATGCTGGCGAAGCAGAAGTAACTGAAGCAGTTGGACAATTAGTTAAAGGTTGGCTAGATAGTCACATTCCTACATTTGATAAGCCTTACAGCAGCGTACTCGCTTAAAAAAATAAACAAAAATAAAGGCTTGTGAGTTAAAAAACTCACAAGCCTTTTTTATTGCCCTTTTGCAGAGCTTGGTTATCGCTAATACACATTAAATAATCTATAATGCGCTTCGTTCATAACCTACTTTTTTAGTCGGATTAATGACAACACCTCAATTTTTTCCTCATTCTAGGAACACCATGAATATTTTAAAAAAAATCGCTTTATCAACTGCTATCGTTGCAGCATTTGCAACTGTTTCTGCGCCAGCTTTCGCTGCTGAAGAACATGGCGACAAAAACGCAGCGGTTAAAGCTGCCGCAGATCTTACAGTTACAAAATTAAATGAAGCGGTTTCTATTGCTGAAAGTAATGGTGACAAAGCGGCATTCATCGCTGCAATCGGTGAAGTACGTCAAGCACAAAAAGAATTCCGTTATGAACAAACAGAACGTTTGCGTCAAAAATTGAATGACAAATTGCGTGCAGCGCGTGATGCAGCGGAAAAAGGAACAACTCAAGATGCGGCTGCTGCAACAAAAGAAGCATCTACACTTTTGACAGAAATGATGGGAATTTACAACGCAGCACATAAATAAGACTGTTTTGTAAAACAAAAAACGCCGCGCAAGTTATAAACACGCGCGGCGTTTTTGTGTCCAAATACAATTTAAGCGTAGTGACTACCTGTAACCCCTTTTTTTGTATCTTCTTCAAGTTGACGTTGACGTTTTTGAACATCAAAAGCTCGTTCATATTTTTCAACTTTTTTTGAACCATTCGGTAAAGTAATTGTCAATTGATAAATAACTCTGCCGTTTTCTGTAATTTTTTCTACAATGCTACTCATAAAATTCTCCCTGTATTTTTGAATTGATTTAAATGTTTGAGTGGCTATTTTATCGCTTAAATTAAAAAGGATTTCAAGCTAAAAAGTAAATTAAACAGAGGCAATTTTATGTGTCACAATCTCAATTCCCGCTTGTTTATAAGAGCGATAACGCTCTCGCCCTGCTGCTTTTGTCATTTCATTATTGTCCAATATCTCTAACACTCGCTGCATTTGTTGCCATTCTTGCGGCATGTGAGATGACAAATTAAATACGACGTTCTTCCATAATTCAGGTGCATTTGCCGTACCGATTAACACTTGTTTTGTTATTTCAGGCACAACGCCCGTGAAAAGTTGGTGCGGAATAAAACTTCCTGCGCGAAATGTCCACAACATATCGTCTAAACGTTGGCACTGCTCGATAGAATCGAGCAGAACGTAACAAAATTTGCCGCTGTTATAAGCTTTTTCAATTAACTTGCAGGCAAATAAATAGCGGTCGTAAATCGATTCGCTATTTAAAACGTAAAACGTAACCTCAGGCATTGGCACGATTTAATAAGTATTGTGTCAACAATGGCACGGGGCGACCTGTTGCCCCTTTTGCGCTGCCTGTGCGCCATGCCGTTCCTGCAATATCCAAATGCGCCCAGCGGAATTCTTCTGTGAAATTTGCCAAGAAACACGCGGCGGTAATCGTCCCTGCATCTTTGCCGCCGATGTTGGCTAAATCGGCAAAGTTTGATTTCAATTGTTCTTGATATTCTTCCCAAAGCGGCAAACGCCAAACACTGTCGTTTGCTGTTTCACTTGCGGAGATTAAATCGTTGCAAAGCGCATCATCGTTGCCGAGCAAGCCGCTTGGCACACGTCCTAATGCGACTAAAACTGCGCCCGTCAAGGTTGCTAAATCAATCACAACTTCGGGATTAAAACGTTTTGCGTAAGTGAGCGTGTCGCACAAAATCAAACGACCTTCAGCATCGGTGTTCAATACTTCAATCGTTTTGCCTGACATGCTGGTTAACACGTCACCAGGTTTGTTGGCTTGCCCGTCGGGTAAATTTTCTGTGGCGGGGATTAAACCGACGATATTGAGCGGTAATTTCAATTCGGCAGCGGCCTGCAATGTTCCTAAAACCGCCGCACCGCCGCACATGTCGTATTTCATCTCGTCCATGCCTGCACCAGGTTTGAGTGAAATTCCTCCTGCGTCAAACGTTAAACCTTTTCCAACTAAAACAATTGGTTTGGCATTTGTCTCGCCGCCTTTGTATTCGAGTGAAATCAATTTAGCAGGTTCACGGCTACCGCGCGCCACAGCAAGCAACGATCCCATGCCCAATTTTTCCATGTCGGCAACATCTAAAACAGTCGTTTCAATCGCAGCAAAATTTGTCGCAAGCGTTAACGCCTGTTGCGCTAAAAATGTCGGTGTACAAATGTTGGCAGGTAAATCGGCTAAATGTTTTGCCAAACTCACGCCGCCCGAAATGGCTAAACCTTGCGCCAAACCTGATTGCGCGGCTGAATCAGTTGCAGAAATCACGATACTTTTCAACGTCATTTCGTCAGCAGGTTTGCTTTTACAATCGATAAATTGATACATCGCATCTTCAAACACTTCGACAATTTGACGTGTTTTCAACGTGACATCGGCTTTTTCAACTTCAATATCCGTTAGAGCAACAACCGCTGAATCGAAACGTGATTTCTTAATTGCGCCAATCGCTGCCGCCAACACTTTGCGGTAATTCTTTGTGGTGAGCGGTTTTTGTTCACCTAAACCCACTAATAAAACGCGCTCGATGTTGTTATTTGGAATCACGTTTAACAACAAGGTGTCATTGAGTTTTCCCAAAATATCACCACGTTTTACAACCGTAGAAATTAAGCCATTTGTGGCGTTATCTAAAATTTGTGCTGCGTTACTAAGTGTTTGATTGCTGTAAATTCCAACAATGGCGCAGTTTTTTTTTAAAGTTTCAAGAGAGTTGGTGTCGATTGAATAATTCATGTTTTTTTGTGAATAAAGGCAAGTAAAAGTTAGGAATTATAATACTCGATTCTGAAAACAGGCGGGCTTTTGTATGAATGCTATAATTCGCAAAACATTTATTTGCTCCCACCATTCAACAATAAAATCCAATGACTGAAAAAAATTATCTAAATAATCAATTTATTGTCGCCATGCCGACGTTAATCGATAGTCATTTTTCACATGCCGCGATTTATCTTTGTCAACACAATGCTGATGGCGCGTTAGGCATTGTGATAAATCGTGAATCGAACATGAAACTCAAAGAAATTTTCATGCAAATGGATATTCCAATTGGTTCATCAACGGCGGCAAATGCCCCTGTGTATTTTGGTGGGCCTGTGCAACAAGAACGTGGTTTCGTGTTAC
>JAQTXN010000196.1 GCA_028688755.1 Methylococcales bacterium
AAGCGTGTTGGCGTAAGGGGTTAACTTCGATTCGGTGTAACGCATCGCAGCAAAAGATTTTGGATCATCAGGCGATCCCCAATTGCCTTGCCCATCAACGAGCGTGTAACGATACGAAAACGGTTGCGCCATTAACACCATCGCTTCATAACAAGCCGAATCACCGTGTGGATGATATTTGCCTAACACGTCGCCGACGGTTCGCGCTGATTTTTTATACTTTGCCATCGCGTTTAAACCGAGTTCTGACATCGCATAAATAATGCGTCGTTGCACAGGTTTTAGCCCATCAGCAATATGCGGTAAAGCACGGTCTAAAATCACATACATCGAATAATCGAGATACGCTTTTTCGGCAAAATCTTTGAGTTGTTGTTGTTCAAAAGTGTCGGCAAAACTGACCATTTTGGTTTTTTCCTGTTGATTGTGGAGTGTAGTTTTTATGCGTTTTAGCATAACACCGATTGCCGCTACAATGCCTGTCCACATTGAAAATAGCGAATGAAACAGCCCTATGTTTAATTTTTTAAAACGTCTTTCAACTCTATTTCGCATTGGTTTTGCCGCAAAAAAAGTGCGTGCTAGCCAAAGTGAAGTTGAAAAATTACTCGCGCAACGCGCTTTAGTTGCGCTACTTGCCGATGCACGCGGAATTAGCGCGAAAGTGGGGCAACTTTTCGCCACTGTTGAAGGCAATAGTGAATTTCAAAACTTAACCGACAACATTCCCGCCTTGCCACTCAGAAAAATGCTGCCTGTTTTAGAAAAAAGTTTGGGCTATTCACCAAAAAAAGTTTTTAAAAACATCCAACCTGCGATTGCCGCTGCATCGCTTGGACAAGTGCATTTAGCGCAGCTAAAAGACGGTACGTCCATTGCGATAAAAATTCGTTATCCCGATATTGCAAACGCCGTGACTGCTGAATTGCAACTTGCAGGCTTAATTCCCAACGTTGGCAAAGCGCAAGAATGGGGTTTTGATTTGAATGCCTATAAAAAAACGCTGTTTGATACGTTGCAACGCGAGTTGGATTATCGCGGCGAAGCGTTGCGGCAAACTTTTTTTCGTGAAAATGTGCGCGTTGAAGGGCTTGAAATTCCGCGTGTTTATGACGAATTCAGTAGCGATTGTGTGTTGGTTCAAAGTCTTGCCACAGGTGTGACTTTTCCTGAAATTATCCATTGGGCAGAACATGAACGCCGTCAAATTGCAGAAATTTTACTCAAAACCTTGTTCACTAGCGTGTTTGTTACAGGCGAAATCCACGCTGACCCGCACAACGGCAACACCTTTTATAATCACGCTGAAAATGAATCGATGGTTACATTACTTGATTTTGGCTGCACAGTTTCACTCAATGAAACGCGCCGTTTAGCATTGTTAAAATTGATTCTTGCTTGCCGTGAAAAAAGTGCAGTCAATCCGCTAGATTGCTTTGTGGCGTTGGGTTTTGATGCTGAAAAACTCGCCCATATTCAAGGCGCATTGCCCATGCTTTGCCAATTTTTATTTCGTCCCTTTTTAGCGAATCACGTTTTTAATCTGCCCGATTGGCAACTCGAAAAAAACATTGTCGATTTGCTTGCCGAAAAACGTTGGTGGTTTCGCTCGGCAGGTTGTGCCGATTTGCTGCTTTTAATGCGAGCGTTTCAAGGTTTAACACAGCAATTACAACAGCTTCGAATCAATTTAAATTGGTGGTTGTTACTCGTTAAAAGCGTAGGTGAAAAAACCTTGCAACAAGCGCGTGAGTTAAATTTACCAGCCATTAACGTCAAAACTGAGCATTTCAAGATGTTAGATTTTGCCTCACAAGCCAAACAACTGCACGTCAAAATCACTCAAAATAACGCGCCATTAGTAAGCGTTTCAATGCCTGCTGAAGCGGCATTAAGTTTGGATACGTTGATGCCCGATGATGTACGTTTGGAACTTTCCAAAAATAATGTCATTGATTTAGCCGCAATAATTGAAAATTTAAAACACCACGGTCTAAAACCTACCTGTTTGTTTGAATGCAATTTAGGCGAAAAGCATTATCGCGTTTGGCTCGCATAGCGGTTTGAAGTGAATGCAAATCATAAAACCTGTAAAATTGCGCTTTAGATTTTTTAACTGGAGAAAACCGTGTTTAGAGGCACAACAATTCTTTCTGTACGACGCGACGGCAAAGTCGTTATCGGCGGTGACGGGCAAGTGACGATGGGCAACACCGTCATGAAAGGCAACGCTCGCAAAGTCCGTCGTTTATATCATGACAAAGTGATTGCTGGATTTGCAGGCGCAACTGCTGATGCGTTCACTTTGTTTGAACACTTTGAAGGCAAACTCGAAAAACATCGCGGCAATTTAACAAGAGCCGCTGTTGAAATGGCAAAAGATTGGCGCACAGACCGTGCGTTACGCAAATTAGAAGCCCTTTTAACCATTGCCGATTCAAAAACATCGCTCATCATTTCAGGAACAGGCGACGTGATTGAACCTGAATCCGAATTTGATTTAATGGCAATTGGTTCAGGTGGTTCATTTGCCCAAGCGGCTGCTCGCGCTTTGCTTGAAAATACGAATTTAAGTGCGCGGGAAATCGTTGAACGCTCCTTGAATATCGCCGCCGATATTTGCATTTACACCAATCATAATTTGCGTATTGAAGAACTCGACGCTGAACCTGTTCAACCCAAAGAGTAAAAACATGACTGAAATGACACCGAGAGAAATTGTCAGCGAATTAGACAAACACATTATTGGACAAGCCAGCGCGAAACGCTCTGTAGCCATTGCGTTGCGTAATCGTTGGCGCAGACAACAAATCACAGGCACGTTGCACGACGAAATTACGCCTAAAAACATTTTAATGATTGGGCCAACGGGCGTGGGGAAAACCGAAATTGCACGCCGCCTTGCAAAACTTGCCAATGCGCCCTTTATCAAAATCGAAGCCACGAAATTTACCGAAGTCGGTTACGTTGGTCGTGACGTTGAATCAATTGTGCGTGATTTAGCCGACACCGCTGTCAAAATGACCCGCATGGCAGAAATTGAAAAAATGCGCGTCAAAGCTGCTGAAATTGCGGAAGAACGTGTGCTAGATATTTTGATTCCCCGAGCGGAAGGTTGGTCGCCTGAAGATTCGCCAAATGGCGATGCCACGCGCGAAAAAATGCGTCAAAAATTGCGTAACGGCGAGTTAAACGACAAAGAAATCGAAGTAGAAGTGTCTATTGGCGCGATTGGCGTAGAAATTATGGCTCCACCTGGCATGGAAGAAATGACCAGCCAATTACAAGGCATGTTTCAAAGCATGGGACGCGAAAAAACCAAACCACGCAAAATGAAAATTGCCAAAGCGTTGGAAGTTTTGCAAGAAGACGAAGCGGAAAAATTGGTCAATGAAGACGATATTCGTGTACGAGCTATTGAAAATGTTGAACAAAATGGCATCGTGTTTTTGGACGAAATCGACAAAATTTGCAAACGCTCTGAACACGGTGGTGGCGGAGGCGAAGTCTCGCGCGAAGGTGTACAACGTGATTTGTTACCGCTCGTTGAAGGTAGCACCGTCAGCACAAAATACGGAATGATTAAAACCGACCACATTTTGTTTATCGCGTCAGGCGCGTTTCATGTCGCAAAACCATCTGATTTAATTCCCGAATTGCAAGGTCGATTCCCAATTCGCGTGGAACTTAGCGCGTTATCAGCTGATGATTTTGTACGAATTCTGACCGAACCGAATGCGTCATTAACCGAACAATACAGCGCGTTACTTGCAACTGAAGGCGTTGAACTTTCATTTGCCGAAGATGGCATCAAACGCATTGCGGAAATGGGTTGGGAAGTCAATGAAAGCACGGAAAATATCGGCGCACGTCGTTTGCATA
>JAQTXN010000197.1 GCA_028688755.1 Methylococcales bacterium
CGATTACTTGACCAGTTTCGACAGCGGTTTTCACGTCTTTCATTATTTGACGTTTCGCGTGATTGTGGCGACGCTGACTTCGTTGTTGATTTCGTTTTTGATTGGTCCTTGGATGATTCGCAAACTTAGCCGCGACAAAATTGGACAAAGTATTCGTGAGTTAGGACCTCAAAGTCATTACGAAAAAGCGGGTACACCTACAATGGGTGGCGCATTGATTCTGGTAGCTGTGACGGTTACGACATTGTTGTGGGCAGATTTAAGTAATCGTTACGTTTGGGTGATTTTGTTAGTGACTCTCGGTTATGGCGTGATTGGTTTTATTGATGATTATCGCAAAGTCATGAAACGTAATAGCGACGGACTTTCAGCACGTTCAAAGTATTTGTGGCAATCGATTATTGGTTTTGGTGCGGCATTATTTTTGTTTAAAACGGCAACCTTGCCCGCAGAAACACAATTGATTGTGCCATTTTTCAAAGACGTATTTTTTGATATGGGCTGGTTTTACGTCATCTTTGTTTATTTCGTGATAGTCGGCACGAGTAACGCGGTGAATTTAACGGATGGGCTAGACGGTTTGGCAATTATGCCAACGGTCATGGTGGCAACAGGTTTAGGCGTGTTTGCGTATTTGTCGGGACACGCAACGTTTTCACAATATCTAGCGATTCCATCGTTGCCACACGCAGGCGAATTAGTCATTTTTTGCGCGGCGTTAGTCGGTGCAGGTCTAGGTTTTTTGTGGTTCAACACCTATCCCGCAATGGTTTTCATGGGCGACGTTGGCGCATTAGCATTAGGTGCAGCACTTGGTACGCTTGCCGTTTTGGTTCGTCAAGAAATTGTTCTTGTGATTATGGGCGGCGTATTTGTGATGGAAACGTTGTCGGTGATGATTCAAGTCATTTCGTTTAAAACGACAGGCAAGCGCGTTTTCAGAATGGCTCCGATTCATCATCATTTTGAACTCAAAGGCTGGCCAGAACCGCGCGTGATTGTGCGTTTTTGGATTATCACCGTGATTTTGGTGTTGATTGGTTTGGCGACCTTGAAGTTGAGATAAATCATGCAAAACATCTTAGAAGAAAAATTTGATTTAACGCCTGACGCAAAAATTATCGTGGTCGGCGAAGGCATTACAGGAACATCGGTTGCGAATTTTTTGCAATCGCAAAACTTACCTTTTTCAACCGTTGATAGTCGCAAAGCGGCTTTCACATTTGAAACTTTCAAAGGCGCGTCGCATTTAATAATTAGCCCAGGTGTGGCGCTTTCTGAACCAACAATTGCTGCCGCGTTGAATTCTGGTGCGAAGTTAGTCAGTGATATTGATTTATTTGCAGCGGTTGTGAATGTGCCAATTGTTGGCATCACAGGCGCAAACGGCAAAAGTACCGTCACCACAATGCTTGGTGATATGTCGAGAGCGTGCGGTAAAAATGTGGGTGTAGGCGGAAATTTAGGCAAACCTGCTTTAGATTTGCTCGACCCGAAAGCTGATTTGTATGTTTTGGAATTATCAAGTTTTCAACTTGAACGTTCACACGTTTTAAATGCCGCCACCGCAACGGTTTTAAACATTTCAGCCGACCATTTAGACCGTCACGATGATTTAGAAAATTATGCTCAAGCCAAACAAGTGATTTTCAGTGGCGACGGTGTGATGGTTTTAAATGCGGATGATGAAATGGTTTTCGCAATGCGTGATGAATCGCGCAAAACGTTTACTTTTTCAGTGAAACAAAACGCCGATTTTTATTTAGCAAATCAAAATTTAATGCACGGTGAAAACGTGTTGATGCCACTCGCAGATTTACCGCTCGAAGGCAAACACAATGTCGCGAATGCGCTTGCAGCTTTTGCGTTAAGTTCGGCAATCGGTTTGGATTTGAAATTGTGTGCGAATGCGCTTCGCAATTTCAAATCCTTGCATCATCGAATGGAAAAAGTCAGCACGAAAAATGGCATCAACTGGGTGAATGATTCCAAAGCCACCAATATCGGCGCGTGCATTGCCGCGCTAGAAGGTTACGACGAAAAAGTGATTTTAGTTGCAGGTGGTGAAGGCAAAGGGCAAGACATGAACGAACTTGCGCCTGTCATTCAAGCCAAAGCGAAAGCGGTGATTTTAATCGGCAAAGATGCACCACAAATTGAAACGGCAATAAATCAATTACCTGAAATCGTGCCAACGTATCACGCGCAAGATATGCAAGAAGTCGCCGCGATTGCTTCGCACGTCGCAAAATTAGGCGATACGGTTTTATTGTCGCCAGCTTGCGCGAGCTTGGATCAATACAAAAATTATCAAGACAGAGGCAATCAATTTGCCGCCGCGATTGAGGCGTTACCTGCGTGAAACGTCGCGACAAGCCAGCTCCTTTTCGATTCAAATTGCACACAGACACGGCGTTGACGTGTGTGAGTTTTAGTTTGTTGCTGATTGGTTTTGTGATGGTGTCGTCGGCATCGTTGCATTTGGGCGCGAAAATGAACGATGACTTGTTTTATTATCCGACGCGGCAATTTTTTCACATGGTTTTTGGCTTGATTGCCGCGACATTCGTCGCGTATCGTCCGATGCACTTTTGGAAAGATTACGGCGGTAGAGCGTTTTTAATAAGTGCTGTATTGTTGATTGTGGTGTTAATTCCAGGTTTAGGCGTGAAAGTGAACGGCAGTACACGCTGGTTAAACATTCCAGGTTTTAGGGTGCAAGTTTCTGAAATTGTGAAGTTTTTTACTGTGATTTTCATGGCGCATTACGTCACCAAAAATCAAAAAGATGTCCAAGAATCGCCCAAAGCGTTATTGAAACCGTTGGGGATTTTTACGGTAGTGAGCTTTTTGTTATTGCTTGAACCTGATTTTGGTTCGGCAGTTGTGATGCTGATGATTGTCATGGGGATCATGTTTTTAGCAGGCGCACGACTTTTGCAATTTGGCGCGTTACTTTCAGTGGTTGGCACATTGGCAGCCATGTTGGTGTATTTTTCGCCGTATCGTTGGCAACGTGTTACCAGTTTTTTAGATCCGTGGGCTGACCCGCTCAAAACAGGTTTCCAACTGGTGCAAGCGTTAATTTCCTTTGGGCGCGGCGAATGGTTCGGCGTGGGACTGGGAAATGGTTTGCAAAAATTATTTTATTTACCTGAAGCACACACCGATTTTTTATTTTCAGTTGTGGCAGAAGAATTGGGTTTAGTCGGTGTGGTGACAATTATCGGACTGTTCTCGGCATTTGTTTGGAAAGCCTTTTCAATAGGCATTGCCGCAGAAAAAATCGGTGAACGTTTTTCAGCATTTGTTGCTTACGGTTTAGGCATTTGGTTTGGTTTCCAAGCGTTTGTGAACATGGGTGTAAATATGGGCTTGTTGCCAACAAAAGGCTTGACGTTGCCACTGATGAGTTACGGCGGTGGCAGTATGATGATTATGTGTTGTGCGGTGGCGTTACTGTTTCGCATTCATCACGAAGTGACCGAATACAACGCAAATTTACCAAAAGGATATTGGCATGACTAAACGCATCGTAATTATGGCAGGCGGTACAGGTGGGCATATTTTTCCTGCGCTGGCGGTCGCGCAATTTTTGCAAACGCAAGGCTGGCAAGTTTCATGGCTCGGTACAAAAGCAGGTTTGGAAAGTCGCGTAATTCCTGAAGCTGGAATTGAAATTGACTGGCTTTCGGTTTCGGGTTTGCGCGGCAAAGGAATTTTGAGCAAAGTTAGCGCGATTTTCAAACTTGCAAAATCATGTGCCGAAGCGCGAAAAATTTTGGAACAACGCAATCCTGATGTGGTTTTAGGAATGGGTGGATTTGTTGCAGCACCTGGTGGTTTGATGGCGAAATTTTTAGGCATTCCTCTCA
>JAQTXN010000053.1 GCA_028688755.1 Methylococcales bacterium
TTGCGATTGATTTGCGTGAAGACGACACGTTAATTGGTGTAGCGATTACCGACGGCGAGCAAAACATCATGATGTGTAGCAGCGACGGCAAAGCGATTCGTTTCAACGAAGGCGACGTGCGTTCAATGGGCAGAACCGCAACAGGTGTGCGTGGTTTTAGATTGAACGAAAATGAAAAAGTGATTTCACTCATTGTCGCGTCTGAAGGTGCAGTGTTAACTGTAACCGAAAACGGTTACGGCAAACGCACCGAAGTGGAGAAATTCCGTCATCAAGGTCGTGGCGGTAGCGGCACGATTGCGATGCAAACGTCTGAACGTAACGGTAATGTCGTTGGTGCATTGCTGGTGAACGATACCGATGAACTCATGATTATCACTGACGGCGGTGTTTTAGTTAGAACGCGCGTGGCTGAAATTTCAGTTGTTGGACGAAACGCACAAGGCGTGCGAGTGATTCGTTTAGACGAAGGCGAAAAAGTAGTTGGTGTTGATAGAATTGCAGGTTTAGAAGATGAAGAAGTTGCAGATGAAAACACCATCAGCGATGTAGCAATCGACGTTGCAACGCCTGATGATGAATCAGAAGCATAATTAACGACAACACAAAAAGCCCTGCAATAAGTTTGCAGGGCTTTTTTTTATGCCTAAAACTAATTTTACAAAGTTTGAATAAAACGTTTAATGCGATTTGCCGCCTCAATACATTCTGCAAGTGACGCAACCAGCGCGATACGAACATGATTTGCCGCAGGATTTACGCCTTTAAACTCACGCGACAAAAAACTTCCTGCTAAAACCGTGACATTTTCTTGCGCGAAAAGTTCACGGGTAAAATCCGTATCTGAAATCGGTGTTTTCAGCCAAATATAAAAACTCGCAGGTGGTTTTTGAATGTCGCAAACATCTTTTAAAATTTCCACAAAGGCAGCGAATTTTTCCCGATACAAACGGCGATTTTCTAAAACATGCGCTTCATCTTGCCACGCGGCAATGCTTGCATATTGCGTTGGCAATGACATCGCGCAACCGTGATAAGTGCGATACGCAAAATAATTTTTCAAAATTTCCGCATCTCCCGCTACAAATCCAGAACGCAAACCCGCACAATTTGAACGTTTCGACAAACTGTGAAAGACCACGCAACGCTTAAAATCGTGATTTCCCATTTTATAAGCAACTTGCAATAAACCCGCTGGCGGATTGGCTTCATCATCGTAGAGTTCGCTGTAACATTCGTCCGAAGCAATCACGAAATCGTATTTTTCAGCGAGTTTTAAAACCGTTTCAAAATCGGCTTCCGTCATCACCGTGCCGCTTGGATTTGCGGGCGAGCAAATATAAAGCAATTGGCAACGTTGCCAAACTTCAACGGGAACGCTAGCAAAATCAGGCAAATAATTATGTTCAACTGTTGCGTTTAAAAAATAAGGCTGCGCTCCTGCGAGTAATGCCGCACCTTCGTAAATTTGATAAAACGGATTCGGCATCACAACAAGCGGATTTTTTGACGAATCAATCACACATTGAGCAAACGAAAATAACGCTTCGCGCGTGCCGTTGACGGGCAAAACTTGGGTTTCAAAATTCACTTTGCAAGCAAAACGATTTTCTAGCCATGTTGCAATGGTTTCGCGTAATTTTGGAATACCTTTGGTGGTTGGATAATTGGAAATACTGCCCAAATTTTCAACTAAAACATCTTTGATGAATTGCGGTGTTTCATGTGCGGGTTCGCCAATTGACAATGTAATCGGCGATTTATCAGCAGGCGGCGTAATGCCATTTTTTAATTGCGTGAGTTTTTCAAACGGATAAGGATGTAACAATGTTAAATTTGGATTCATAAAATCTGCTATATTTTCAGTCAAACAAACGCGAATTTTACCGCATTTCACTACACAAAACGCTTTGCAATGAAACTTTCAAATTACCTCGCTTGCCCTGAATGTGATTTATTACTCAGCAAAAACACGCCTGTCGTGGGTGAAAAAGCACATTGTCCGCGTTGTGGGTATTTACTGCATAATCCCAGAGCAAATAGCATTATGCGAACTTTTTCACTTTCGCTAACAGGTTTATTTTTACTGTTTCCTGCGAATTTATTGCCGATTATGGGAATTAAAGTCTTAGGCAATTCGCACGATGGGACGTTGATTAGTGGTGTTTTGACGTTATTTGACGAAGGAATGTGGGGCGTTGCGTCATTGGTTTTTTTATCGAGTGTGCTATTTCCATTTTTGAACATTGTGCTGGCGTTACTCATTAGCGGACATTTACTTTTTAATCGTGCCAATAAACATTTGAGCCTTTGGCTACGCACGTTGCACCACATTGAAGAATGGGCAATGCTCGAAGTGTATTTGCTGGGAATTATCGTTGCCTGCGTGAAACTTGCCTCGATGGCGGAATTGAAATTCGGTTTAGGATTAAGCGCGTTTGTATTGCTTTTACTCGTGACGGTAACGCTTGCAAGTAATTTTGATAGCCCGTTATTTTGGCAAAAAATTGAACAACTCAACGCAAAAAAAAATTAAAAATGCAAAATCAAAAATTTACCCATTTCAACGCCGCTGGCGAAGCGCACATGGTGGATGTCGGCGATAAAGCGGTGACAAATCGTATCGCGGTAACGGAAGGTTTTATTTATTTGCAACCTGCGACGTTAGAATTGATTTTGCAAGGCTCACACAAAAAAGGCGATGTACTTGGTATTGCGCGAATTGCAGGCATTATGGCGAGCAAACGCACAGCGGATTTAATTCCCCTTTGTCATCCCCTGCCCTTAACGCATGTTGAAATCGAACTTTCGCCGCAACCTGAAAAAAATCGCATTCGCGCTCAAGTCACCGCCAAAACAAATGGGCAAACAGGCGTTGAAATGGAAGCCTTAACCGCAACGCAAATAACGCTTTTAACGATTTATGATATGTGTAAAGCCGTCGATCGTGGCATGGAAATAAGTGGCGTAAAATTGCTTGAAAAAGCAGGCGGCAAATCTGGACATTGGCGCAACGATGCGCTGGAAATTTAACCCAAAACGAGAACAAAAAATGACAATGACCATTCAAGAATTAGCGCACGCGTGCGGAGCAACTATTGAAGGAAAAAATACCGCGCAAGAAATTACGTCGGCAAATGACATTGTAAGCGCAAAAAATGGGCAAGTAACACAGCTCACTCAAGCGCGTTATCGCGTTCATTTGCAAACTTCACAGGCAAGCGCGTGTTTTATTGCCAATGATTTTGACGTTGAAAATGTCCCCGATTCACTCGTTTTATTGCGCTGTGCTGATCCTGAAATGGCATTTGTTAAAGCGGTTTCGTTACTGCATCCAGATGCCAATTATTCGGCTGAAATTTCGCCGCAAGCTGTCATTTCTGAAAAAGCTGTGATTGCGAAAAATTGTCACGTTGGCGCGTTTGCGATTCTTAATGATGGCGTTAAAATCGATGAAAACAGCGAGATTTTGGCAGGCGTTTATTTAGGCAAAAACGTCAAAGTTGGTAAAAACTGCCGCATTTATCCTTACGCTGTGATTTACGATGGCTGTGAAATCGGCGACAACGTGATTATTCATTCAGGCGCAATTATTGGCGCGGACGGTTTTGGTTATAAATTCAGAAATGGACAACACGTTAAAGTCCCACAAGTCGGCAACGTGGTGATTGGTGATAACGTCGAAATTGGCGCAAATACTTGTGTTGATCGCGGCGCATTGGGCAGCACAGAAATTGGCAATGGCAGCAAAATCGACAATTTAGTTCAAGTTGGACACAACAACAAAATCGGTCAGCACGTTATTGTTTGTGGGCAAACGGGTATTTCAGGTTCATGTACGATTGAAAATTACGCAATTTTGGCGGGCAGCGCAGGCATTGCAGACCACGTTAAAATTGGACAAGGTGCAGTCGTCATGGCGCGAGCTGGTGTTGCTGGTGACGTTGCGGCGAAAACTCAAGTTTTTGGCAGTCCAGCAAAGGAAAAACGCATTGCCTATCGTGAGCAAGTGGTGATTAGTCAATTACCCGATTTGCTCAAAACCATTAAACAACTTGAAGCACGAGTTGCGGAATTAGAAAAAGCGTAAAACGCTTGGAATTCAAAAATGGCTTACTTTTACGACCATCTTGACGGCGACATAAAAACGATTTTGTTAGCGCAAATTCGTAACGCTTGGACGCATCACTCAACGTCACTTGAAGGCAATAGTCTAACGCTTGGCGAAACCAGTTTTATTCTTGAAGAAGGCTTAACCATTCAAGGCAAACCCATTCGAGATCATAACGAAATTTACGGTCACGCAAGAGCCATTGAACTGATTTACAACTTATTAAACGATGCGAAAGAAATTACAAAACAGCATCTGTTTCAATTACATGAAACCGTTTTAACCGAACGTATTATTGATATTGATCAACCTGTTGGTAAATGGAAAACGCAAAGTAATTTCACCACTTATATCGATGCAAATAATAAACAAGCGTGGCGCGAATATCCTGCCCCGAAATTTATTGATTCGTTAATGAGTGAATGGTTAAACCAATTGAATCAACAAATTGAAACAGTTGATTCACAAGAAAAAGCTCTCACCGCTTACGCGACGCTGCATTTGAATTTCGTCACGATTCATCCATTTTTTGATGGCAATGGACGCATAGCAAGATTGCTAGCAAATTTACCCGTTTTAAAAGCGAGTTTTCCGCCAATTGTCGTGCCGCAAGAAGCGCGTTATCAGCTTATCAAAATACGATTCAGCATTTGGAAGAATTAAATGATTTTTCGCTGCTTGCACACAATTCGCAAAAACAGGATTTTATCGATTTATGCCAAAGTTATTGGTCAGAAACGCTTTCGCTATTAAACAAAGCGAATGAAATGCAACAGAAACGTAATTAGCACGTTAATCCGAACGCCAAACGCACTAAATCGAGTTGTACAGAAGGCTCTAATGTTTGATTGATTTGTTGTTTTAACGACAAATCAATGTCGTCAACATGACGAAAATACCAAGCTATATGTTTTCTCGCCAAGCGTACCCCTAAGTTTTTACCGTAAAACAAATATAAGTTTTCTAAATGCGCCGTCAAAACACGATGAATGTCGATTTTTGACGGTGATTCGAGCAATTTCTCATGTGCCAAAAAGTGTGAGATTTGCTCAAAAATCCACGGATTTCCTTGTGCGGCACGTCCAATCATAATGGCATCTGCGCCCGTTTCATTTAAGACAAACTGTGCTTTTTGCGGCGAATCAATGTCACCGTTCGCAATCACGGGGATTTTGACTGCTTGTTTAACTTGCTTAATTGTTTCGTATTCCGCCTCGCCTTCAAACTTGCAAGCGCGTGTGCGACCGTGAATCGTTAAGGCTTGCACGCCTGCATTTTCAGCAATTTTTGCAATCGTTAGCGCGTTACGATTTTCTTTATCCCAACCTGTGCGAATTTTCAGTGTCACGGGAACATTAACCGCATTCACGACAGCATCGAGAATTTGTTTCACCAACTCTTCATCACGCAACAACGCCGACCCCGCCGCAACCGAACACACTTTTTTGGCAGGACAGCCCATGTTGATGTCGATAATTTGTGCGCCATTTTTCACATTAAAACGCGCGGCATCCGCTAAATCTTTCGGATTTGTGCCAAGAATTTGCACGCAACGCAATCCCGAATTTTCGCCATGTTCAGCACGAAGCAGCGTGCGTTCATGATGTCGCAGCGCAGGATTTGACGCGACCATTTCTGAAACCGTCAGCCCTGCCCCAAATTGGCTGCAAAGCTCCCGAAATGGTGCGTCACTAATCCCTGCCATTGGCGCGAGAATCAAATTATTAGAAAGTGTGTATTGCCCAATTTGCATCATCGCGTGAAAAGAAATTAACTTAATTTCGCTTTCAAGAATTTCAAAATATCACTCATCGCAATATCTTCAGCGTGTTCGTCAGTGCGACCTTTGTATTCAACCGTTCCCACGTCTAAGCCTTTGTCGCCCATCACTAAAATATGCGGAATGCCGATTAAATCCATATCCGAGAACATAAAGCCTGCTCGAACTTTTCTATCATCAAGCAAAACTTCAATGCCAGCATTTGTTAGATTTTGATAAAGCTCTTCGGTCGCTTCGCGCAAACGCTCTGATTTGTGCATATTCATCGGGCAAATTGCCACTTGGAAAGGAGCTAAATTCACTGGCCAAATGATGCCACGTTCATCATGATTTTGTTCAACGGCTGCGGCAACCACGCGCGAAATCCCAATGCCATAGCAACCCATAATCATGATTTGATTTTTGCCAGCTTCGTTGATGATGCCTGCTTTCATCGCTTCGCTATATTTTGTACCAAGTTGGAAAATGTGACCCACTTCAATGCCGCGAGCAATAGTGAGTGTTCCTTTACCATCAGGGCTAGCATCGCCTTCCACAACGGTGCGAATGTCGGCAATCGGTGGTAATGGCAAATCGCGTTCCCAATTTACATTTTGATAATGTTTGCCATCTTGATTTGCGCCACAAACAAAATCCGCCATGGTGGTAACGCTTCTGTCTGCAATCATCGGGATTTTTAAGCCAATCGCGCCAATTGAGCCTGCTTTACAGCCACAAGCACGTTGTAATTCTTCGTCGCTCGCAAATTGCAACGGTGATGCAACACCAGCTAATTTTTCGACTTTGATTTCGTTTAATTCGTGGTCGCCGCGTAAAAGTAGCGCGACGAGTTCGCCTTCTTGCGTGCCGCGCACAATTAAGGTTTTCAAACATTGCGTAGCGGGAATGTTTAAGAATTCGCTGATTTCTGAAATGCTGTGCTGATTTGGTGTATCAACAATTGACATGGAATGTGTTGCTGCTGGACGTGCTTGTGTTGGCATTAACGCTTCGGCTTTTTCAACATTTGCCGCGTAATCACTTTGCGTTGAAAAGGCAATCGCATCTTCGCCAGAATCGGCTAAAACGTGGAATTCGTGTGATACCGCGCCACCAATTGAGCCAGAATCTGCCATTACCGCCCGAAATTTCAAACCAAAATGGGTGAAAATCTGCGTGTACGCGGCGTGCATAATTTCATACGTTTCATGCAAACTTTCTTCGGTTAAATGGAATGAATACGCATCTTTCATAATAAATTCACGCGCACGCATCACGCCAAAACGCGGACGAATTTCGTCACGGAATTTGGTTTGAATTTGGTAATAAGTAATCGGCAGTTGTTTATAACTTTTGATTTCAGCGCGAGCCAAATCGGTAATAATTTCTTCGTGCGTTGGGCCTAAACAAAAATCACGTTGATGTCTGTCTTTCAAACGCGCAAGCTCCGCGCCGTATTGTTCCCAACGCCCTGTTTCTTGCCAAAGTTCAGCAGGTTGTATGCCTGGCATTAACACTTCTAAACCGCCCGCTTTGTCCATTTCTTCACGAACAATTCTTTCGACTTTACGAAGGACACGCAAACCCAGTGGCAACCAAGTGTATAAACCCGATGCAAGTTTGCGAATTAACCCCGCGCGAATCATCAATTGATGACTAATAATTTCTGCATCTGACGGCGTTTCTTTGACAGTATTTAAAGGAAATGTAGATGTACGCATGATATTTTATATTTTAGAAGTGAGAAATAAAGCCGATATTCTACCCCGTTCTGCATGAAGTCGCATTTATGGAACGCGAAATGCTTTATTTTAAAAAATGAAATGATTCGACTTGAGTGTCAAAAAACAGATACGAAATTGAATTGAATCGCTACTAATAATGTGGAATTATTGCAATTCTATTTGAACTTTAAAATTAAAGCCGAGGAACACCATGAAAAATAAAACAAAAATTTTGGTTGTTGATGATGACGCGATCAGCCGTGAATTACTACGCATTGCTTTTAAGACACACACGGAATGGAACGTTTTTGAGGCGGCTGATGCAAATGAAGCCATCAATTCAGTCAAAACCGTAAAACCTGACATTATCATTTTAGACATCATGATGCCTGGTGATAAAGATGGACTTGATGTGTGCGATTTCGTGAAATTATCACCCGAATTTAAATCTACGTTCGTGGTGTTATTAACGGCAAAAGATAAAAAAACAGATGTTTATCGTGGCATGGAAACACGCGCGAATATGTATTTAACCAAGCCTTTTAGCCCAAAAGGTATTGTCGATATTATCACCAACTACAACGCTAATAAGAAATAACGTAGCACTTAAAACATTTGGATAACTTGTATGAAACAGCCCACCGCTACCAATCACGAAATTTCGCTTGATGAAAACACCATTATCGTCGTTCGCACTAACTTAAATGGTTTAATCACTGATGTGAACGATGACTTTATCAAAATTAGCGGTTATCACCATAGCGATGTGATTGGGCAGCCTCTCAATCTTTTTCTTCATCCAAATATGCCCACTGAAATTTTTGCCGATGTCTGGAAATCGCTTGGCTTACTGCATCCTTGGGGCGGGATTATCAAAAATATCGCTAAATCGGGGAATCATTATTGGTCTCATACCAGCGTTATTCCTGAGTTTAATCATGGCAATGTATCAAATTATTTATTTGTTTCTTACGCGACACAAAAAGGCGAAATTGAAAAAACACAAAAATGGTATGACGGCATAAAAAACAAATCCGTTTCCCTCGATTCATCCGCGCTCACAAATTTTACAAATACCTTAAAAGGCATTTCAAAAGGGACAAAAACTGCGTTGTCGCTCACGGGTGTTTTAGCTCCGAGTGCGCTCGCTGGTTATGAATTATTGCTTTCACACAGTTATTTAGGTTTAGCGGGCGTTTCGGTTGCCAGCATCGTCGCGTTAGTTAATATCGGCAGAGCGCATGATTTAAGCCAAATTTTAGACAACGGAATCGGCGTATTTTCTCGCCTTGCGTCTAAAAAATTCGGTAATCAATTTGATTTAAAAACAGGCGGCTTGGTGGGCGATTTTTATCGCGGTTTATTTTCAATGGATGTGAGCTTAAGCCTTGATATTGCCAATGCGAAGAAAAAAGCCAACGAGAGTTTGCGAATTAGCAATGCACTTGATGGCGTGCATTCGGCTGTTTTGGTCGCAGATGAAGATTTAAAAATCATTTTTGCGAACCAAAGTGCGTTGCAGTTATTTCAAGAATCCGAAGCCGATATTAAAAAACAATTGCCCAATTTTGATGTTAAAACGCTTTTAGGTTCAAACATTGACCTTTTCCATGTAAATCCGCAACGCCAACGTGATTTACTCAGTACACTGACAGGTTATTACGCAGCAGAAATGACCATTGGCGGACATATTATGAATGTCGTTGCGAATGCTGTTTTTAACGACAAAGGTGAAAAGATTGGCTATATCGCAGAATGGGTGGATAAAACTGGGGAAATCCATGCAATTCAAAGCATCAATAACATTATTGAAGCAGCATCGAAAGGAGATTTTGATACTCAAATTACAGAAAATGGACAACGCGGCTTTTTACTGGAACTTTCGCATAATTTGAATCATCTTTTTGGTATCACTGCGGGAAGTTTAAAAGAAATTGAAGATGTACTTGATGCGCTTTCGCGTGGCGATTTGACGAAAACAATTACAACCGAGTATTCAGGTTTATTCAATCAAATTAAAAATGATGTCAATTCAACGGTTGAAAAACTACGCGATGTCATTTGGCAAATTCAAGATACCACTGAAATTATTAACGGCAGCGCAAAAGAAATCGCAGCAGGAAATAATGATTTATCACATCGTACTGAAAAACAGGCTGCAAATTTAGAAGAAACAGCGGCAAGTATTCAAGAATTAACATCCACTGTGCAGCACAACAGTGAAAACGCACAATATGCCAATAATTTAGCAGTCAATGCGTCAAATATCGCAAGTAAAGGCGTGTCAGTCGTGAAAGATGTCGTCAGCACAATGGAAGAAATCAACGAGTCTTCACGCAAAATTGTCGATATTATTTCGGTTATCGACGGCATCGCGTTTCAAACCAACATTCTCGCGCTTAATGCCGCAGTAGAAGCGGCAAGAGCAGGCGATCAAGGTCGAGGCTTTGCTGTTGTGGCAACCGAAGTTCGTAGCTTGGCACAACGTGCCGCCTCAGCAGCGGGTGAAATCAAAAGTTTGATTAACGATTCCGTAGAAAAAGTTGAAGAAGGTACACGACTTGTGGGTCATGCAGGGAAAACAATGGAAGAAATTGTTAGCTCGGTTGATGGGGTAACGAAAGTGATGCTTGAAATTAGTTCCGCTTCAAATGAACAAACACAAGGTATTAAACAGGTCAATCAAGCGATTATGGAAATTGATGATGTGACGCAGCAAAACGCCGCGTTAGTCGAAGAAGCCGCTGCCGCTGCTGAAACACTTGAAGACAAGGCGCGTAGCCTGGCGCAAACAGCAGGCTATTTCAATTTAAGTTAGCGGTGTTGTGAGACACAAGTTTGAAGAGAATTTTGCTACAATTCGCGTTTTCAATTTCATTCATAACACTATGTCCACACGTCTTAGAAAAATCACGCAACAAGTTTTAGTCGGCAATGTCAAAGTCGGCGGTGGCGCACCGATTGTCGTTCAATCGATGACCAATACCGATACGGCAAATGTGAAAGCAACCGTTACGCAAATTCTCGAACTAGCAAAAGCAGGTTCAGAACTCGTGCGAATTACCGTAAATTCTGAAGAAGCGGCAGCCGCTGTTGCATCAATTAAAGAACAATTGCTCGCGCAAAATTGCACAGTGCCGATTGTGGGCGATTTTCATTTTAATGGTCATAAATTACTTGAAAAATATCCCGATTGTGCCGCAGCACTGGATAAATATCGCATCAATCCTGGTAACGTTGGTCGTGGTAAAGCACGCGATCCACAATTTCAGCAAATGATTGAATTTGCGTGTCAATACAATAAACCTGTGCGAATTGGCGTAAATGGCGGCAGTTTAGATCAAGCTGTTTTAACACGTTTACTTGATGAAAATCGTGCGCTTGCCCAACCAGAACCACTTGCCGCCGTGTCGCGAAAAGCGATTGTTTTATCTGCCCTTGAAAGCGCGGCAAAAGCAGAAGAATTAGGACTTAGCAAAGATAAAATCATTCTTTCTTGCAAAATTAGCAATGTCCAAGAATTGATTTCGATTTATGAAGATTTATCTTCACGTTGTGATTACGCGCTGCATTTGGGTTTGACCGAAGCTGGCATGGGTTCAAAAGGCATTGTGTCATCGGCGGCGGCGTTATCGGTGTTAATGCAACAAGGCATCGGTGACACAATTCGTATTTCTTTAACGCCAGAACCAGGTACTTCCCGTACACAAGAAGTCATTGTCGGACAAGAAATTTTGCAAACAATGGGTTTTAGAGCTTTCACCCCAATGGTCATTTCTTGCCCTGGTTGTGGACGCACGACCAGTGATTATTTCCAAAAATTAGCCTTAAACATTCAAACTTATTTGCGCGATCAAATGCCAATTTGGCGCGAAAAATATGCAGGTGTTGAAGAAATGGAAGTGGCGGTGATGGGTTGCGTTGTGAATGGCCCAGGTGAAAGTAAAAATGCCAATATCGGAATTAGTTTGCCTGGAACAGGCGAATCACCTGTCGCACCTGTTTATGAAGACGGGGAAAAAACGGTGACATTGAAAGGCGATCACATCGCCGAAGAATTTCAAGCCATTGTGCAACGCTACATCGAAACGCATTACGGCAATAAATAACAAAATGTCGCAGGGCGTAATTCTTACGCCCTGCTCACATCAAAATTAAATTTCGCGGGCTAATTTTTCAGCGTATCCCGTATAACTACGAGGTGTTAAAGCCAAAAGCAACGCTTTAGCTTCGCTAGGAATGTCTAATTTACCCACAAATTCTTGTAATTGCTCAGGCGTAATGCGATTGCCGCGCGTGAGTTCTTTCAATTTTTCATACGGTTTTTCGATGCCATAACGGCGCATGACCGTTTGAATCGGCTCTGCCAAAACTTCCCAATTCGCATTTAAATCTGCTTCGAGCGCGTCTGCATTTAACTCTAATTTTGATACGCCTTTTAATGTGGCTTGAATCGCAATCACGGTATGCGCTACACCCACACCGATATTTCGCAAAACGGTCGAGTCAGTTAAATCCCGTTGCCAACGCGAAACAGGTAATTTTTCTGCCAAAAAGCCAAACAACGCATTTGCCAAACCTAAATTGCCTTCTGAATTTTCAAAATCAATCGGATTGACTTTGTGCGGCATGGTTGAAGAACCCACTTCGCCCGCAATCGTGCGCTGTTTGAAATAACCAAGCGAAATATAGCCCCAAATATCGCGGTCGAAATCGAGCAAAATGGTATTGAAACGCGAAAGTGCATGGAAAAATTCGGCAATATAATCGTGTGGTTCAATTTGAATCGTGTATGGATTGAACGTTAAGCCTAATGAAGTCACAAAATTTTCGGCAAAATCTGCCCAATTCACTTCGGGATACGCTACCGCATGGGCGTTGTAATTACCCACTGCACCATTGATTTTGCCAAGCAATTCGACTTTTTCGAGTTGATTTTTTTGGCGAGTTAAACGCGCCACAGTATTGGCAATTTCTTTACCTACAGTTGTCGGTGTGGCAGATTGACCATGGGTGCGCGAAAGCATTGGTTGCGCGGCGGTGTCTTTGGCTAATTTTGTAAGCGAAGAAATGACTGCGTCAATTTGCTGCAAAATCACTTCACGCCCCGCTTTAAGCATCAACGCATAAGACAAATTGTTAATGTCTTCGGACGTGCAAGCAAAATGAATAAATTCACTGACTTTTTCAAGTTCTGCGTTGCCAGCAATTTTTTCTTTTAAAAAGTATTCAACCGCTTTCACGTCGTGATTGGTCGTTTTTTCAATCGTTTTAACGCGCTGGGCATCGGTTTCTGAAAATTGCGAAATGATATTTTCTAAAAGTTCGTTTGCATTTGCACTAAACGGTGAAACTTCGATAATTTCAGCTTGATTTGCCAAGGCTTGCAGCCAGCGAACTTCAACTTGTACACGAAAACGAATTAAACCAAATTCGCTGAAAATGGGGCGCAACGCATCAACTTTATCAGCGTAACGTCCATCAATGGGGGAAATAGCGGTTAACGAAAAATTTGTCATAAAAATCCAGAATAAAAAAGTTTGCTAAAAGTGGCTGAAAAATAAAAAAGTAAAAATTATTTGATGAGTTTCAAATACTTTTCATAGAGCGATTCTTTATCTTCAACGTGTTTTGGGTCTTTGCTAATGCAATCGACAGGGCAAACTTCAATACATTGCGGTTCATTATGATGCCCGACGCATTCGGTACATAAATTTGGGTTAATTTCGTAAATGTCTTCGCCTTGTGAAATTGCGCCATTGGGGCATTCAGGTTCACATACATCACAGTTAATACATTCACTGCCAATAATTAGTGCCATTTTTTTCTCGTGTTAATAATTTGTAAAATTTGTATAAGTAAAAACTGAGCGTGTTAACGCCCGCTTGTTTCGGTCACAATCACATCAATCCCGCTTTGTTTTAATCGCGCTCGAATTGTGCTGACACTGCTCATTTGTGCGTATGGTCCCATTTTGATGCGATGATAAATGGTTTCACCCACTTTGCCTTTTTCAACTCGTGCTTCAATGCCCATCGCTTCTAAATTTGCTCGCATTTTTTCAGCATCCACCGAATTTTTAAATGAACCTGCTTGCATCATATACGCGGCATTTGATTTTGTCGGTGTTGTTTCATCTGGAATTACGGGTGACGTTGCATCAGTTGGCGTTTCTACAGGTGTTGGCGCAGAAACACGTTCTTGTTGAACTCGCGTCATGATTTCGTGTTCTGGCACCAGCACTTCTTTTTCGGGCAACATTGTATAAAACTCAAATTGCGGTGCTTCATTTGCTAATTCATTTACAACTTCTGACGGCAAAGAATCAGGTTGCGCTTCCAACTTTTCAACCGTTTCAGGTGACAAACTCGATTGCACCGTAACGGGTTGCGGTGCAATGATTTGAGCGAGTGGCGCAGTAATTGGATTTTGCGGTAAATGTTTTTGCAGTTTTTTCAAGCCGTTACCTTTCAAATACACCCCCAAAACGACCAATCCAATCAGCAAACCTGTAATCAACATCCATTGAAACGCGCCGCTCGACGATTGTGTCGGGCGTTTGCGGTTTTTGTTACGATTCTGATAATGTTGACTAGCCATTTACATCGCTTCAGGTGCGCTAATGCCAAGCAACGTCAAGCCATTTTGCAAAACTTGCCGCACGGCAGAAATTAAATTTAACCGTGCATTTCGCAAGGTATCGCTTTCAACCAAGAATTGATGCGCGTTGTAATAAGTATGAAAATCGGTCGCCAATTCACGCAAATAGTTAATTAACAAATGCGGTTCATACTGTGTCGCTGCACGTTCAATCACTTCGGGATAACGTGCTAACGTCGTAAGTAATGCTGTTTCGTGTTCAGCATTTAATTCAGCTAAATTTGCCATGCCGAGTGAGACATCTTGCGTGAAACCTTTTTCGCCGAGTTGACGGAAAACACTGCAAACTCGCGCATGTGCGTATTGAACGTAGAAAACAGGATTTTCGTTTGATTTTGATTTTGCGAGTTCTAAATCAAAATCCATATGTTGCTCACTGCGACGCATCACATAAAAAAAGCGTGCCGCATCTTTGCCCACTTCGTCGCGTAATTCGCGTAATGTCACGAATTCACCTGAGCGCGTAGACATCGACACTTTTTCTTCGCCACGCCACAAACTCGCAAATTGAACAAGTAAAACGTTTAATTTTGTTGCATCTGCATCCAAAGCCGTTAAAGCCGCTTTCACACGCGGAATATAGCCATGATGGTCTGCGCCCCAAATGTCAATTAAGGTGTCAAAACCGCGCTCCAATTTGTTCCAGTGATAAGCAATATCAGATGCAAAATAGGTCGGTTGACCGTTATCACGAATCACAACACGGTCTTTTTCATCGCCAAGTTCGCTCGACTTAAACCAAATTGCGCCATCTTTTTCGTATAAATAATTATTCGATTTCAAAACCGCTAAGGCTTTTTCGATTGAACCATCATCCATGAGAGAACGCTCTGAAAACCATTGATTATAGGTTGTACCAAATTCCGCTAAATCGTCTTTGATGTCGCCTAAAATATCGTTTAAACCTGTATCAAAAACAACACGATAATCAACATTTAACAATTCTTTCGCACGCAAAATCAGCGCATCGATGTAAATTTCTTTATCGCCGCCTTCGGGTTCATCAAGCGGTAAATTGGCAAAAACGATTTCGCTTGAATGAGCGAATTTTTTGCCATGCGTTTCAACTAATTTTTGAGCAATATCACGCACATAATCGCCACGATACGCATTACTTGGAAAAGTAAATGTTTCGCCGCAGGCTTCTAAATAACGCAACCAAACGCTGGTTGCCAAAATATCCATTTGTCGCCCTGCATCGTTGACGTAATACTCACGGTGAACGTCAAAACCTGTTGCGGTCAATAAATTGCCAACCACTGAACCATAAGCTGCGCCACGTCCATGTCCAACGTGCAAAGGTCCTGTTGGATTAGCGGACACAAATTCGACTTGAACTTTTTTACCCGCGCCGATTTGACTTAAACCAAATTTCTCACCCGCGGTTTGAATATCCTGAATGACTTGATATTGCGCGTTGGGATTCATGAAAAAGTTGATAAAACCTGCGCCTGCGATTTCAACTTTCAAAATCGCTTCGTTGCTTGGCAAGGCAGCAATGATTTTTTCAGCTAATTGGCGTGGATTGGTTTTGGCTGATTTTGCGAGCATTAACGCGATATTGGTTGCAAAATCGCCATGCGTCACGTCGCGTGTGCGCTCAACATGCACAGTGGGATTCAAATCA
>JAQTXN010000198.1 GCA_028688755.1 Methylococcales bacterium
TGAATGGTATAGAGAAGGTCGCGTGCCTTTGCATACTTTACGCGCTGATATTGATTACGCAACAGCAGAAGCACACACAACCTATGGAATTCTCGGCATTAAAGTGTGGATTTTCAAAGGTGAAGTGTTTGATATAGATGCACACAATGCGTCTATTAACTCTGACGCTAAGAAATAGTTGAGGGAATAGAGAGATGCTTCAACCTAAAAGAACAAAATTTCGCAAACAGCATAAAGGTAAAAACAACGGTATTGCTGTTCGCGGTTCATCTGTGAGTTTCGGCGAATTCGGTTTGAAATCAATCAGTCGCGGTCGTTTAACGGCTCGTCAAATTGAATCAGGTCGTCGTGCAATTTCACGTCATGTTAAACGTGGTGGTAAGATTTGGATTCGCGTTTTTCCAGACAAACCAATTACCGAAAAACCGTTAGCGGTTCGTATGGGTAAAGGTAAAGGTAGCGTGGAGTATTGGGTAGCACAAATTCGCCCAGGCACTATGTTATATGAAATTCAAGGGGTTTCAGAAGAGTTAGCTCGTGAAGCGTTCTCGCTTGCATCGGCTAAATTACCTTTGAAAACACTCTTTACTGTACGGACGATAATGTGATGAAAGCAAGTGAATTACGTCAAAAATCGCGCGATGAGTTGTCGGCTTTGTTGATTGATCTAGCGCGTGAGAGCTTTGCTCTTAAAATGCAAAAAGGTACTGGTCAATTGACTAAAACCGCGCAAGTGAAACAAGTACGACGTGACGTGGCTCGCGTTCAAACGATTTTAAATGAAATGGCGAGAGCGTAGTATGAGCGAAGAAACAAAAGTACGAACCATTACAGGTCGCGTTGTCAGCAATAAAATGGACAAAACGATTACTGTTTTGGTTGAACGAGTTGTAAAACATCCTGTTTATGGAAAATACATCAAACGTTCAACAAAAATGATGGCACATGATGAGCAAAACACTTGTCAAGAAGGCGACGTAGTTGCGATTACTTCGTGCCGTCCGATGTCGAAAAACAAAACGTTTAAACTAGTGCAAGTGTTAGAAGCTGCTAAAAAATAGTTTCAACGGTTAATTTATTATTTTAGGAACAAATCATGATTCAGATGCAAACTAACCTTGAGGTCGCCGATAATAGCGGTGCAAAAAAGGTCATGTGTATCAAAGTGTTGGGTGGTTCACACAGGCGTTATGCAGGTATTGGCGATATTATTAAAGTCAGTATCAAAGACGCAATTCCACGCGGCAGAGTGAAAAAAGGTGACGTGTATAATGCGTTGGTCGTCCGTACCCGTAAAGGTGTACGTCGTGCTGATGGCTCAGTAATTCGTTTTGATGGCAACGCGGCAGTTATTTTAAACAATAACTTGCAACCGCTTGGCACACGGATTTTTGGCCCAGTTACTCGTGAGCTAAGAGGTGAAAAATTTATGAAAATTATTTCACTAGCTCCTGAAGTATTGTAAGGCGAGGACAAATTATGCAAAAAATCAAGAAAGGCGATGAAGTCATCGTTCGTATCGGTAGAGACAAAGGCAAAACTGGTCGAGTGGTACAAGTCCTAAAAAATAACAAACTTCTTGTTGAAGGCATCAATCAGGTTAAAAAAACACAAAAACCAAATCCTAACGCTGGCGTTCAAGGTGGTTTTGTGGCGAAAGATATGCCGATTGAAATTTCAAACGTGGGTTTATACAACCCAGTAACAAAAAAAGCGGATCGGGTAGGCTTTAGATTCTTAGATGATGGCAAAAAAGTCCGATACTTCAAATCAACTAACGAAGTTGTCGACGCGTAAGGTGAATCATGGCTAGATTAGAATCAGTATATAAAGAAACTGTTCGCCCTGCTTTAATGGAGCAGTTCGCTTACAAATCGGTAATGCAAGCACCTCGTATTACGAAAATTACTTTGAACATGGGCGTTAGTGGCGCAGTCGCGGACAAAAAAGTTTTGCAGGCTGCTGTTGGCGACATGGAGAAGATTGCAGGTCAAAAACCTGTCATCACATTGGCTAGAAAATCTATTGCGGGCTTTAAAATCCGTGATGATATGCCGTTAGGTTGCAAAGTGACCTTGCGTAGCGACAAAATGTATGAATTTTTAGATCGCTTAATCAGTATTTCGATTCCTCGTATTCGTGACTTCCGTGGTTTAAACCCAAAAAGTTTTGACGGTCGCGGTAATTATTCAATGGGTGTAAAAGAGCAAATCATTTTCCCAGAGATTGATTACGACAAAATCGACATGTTGCGCGGTATGGACATCACCATCACAACGACAGCACAAACCAACGAAGAAGGTTTGGCATTGTTGAAGTTGTTTAATTTTCCATTTAAACAGTAGAAGGTGACTGATCATGGCAAAAAAATCGATGATTGCGCGTGAAGAAAAACGCAAAGAATTAGTCAAAAAATACGCTGTTAAACGCTCTGCGTTGAAAGAAATCATTCGTGATCCAAACGCAACGTATGAAGACAAAGAAACTGCTCATTTGCAGCTTCAAAAATTACCTAGAGATTCCAGTGCCTCGCGTGTTCGTAACCGTTGTAATTTAACGGGTCGTCCGCATGGTTACTATCGCAAGTTTGGCTTGAGTCGTAATAAATTACGCGAAGCAACAATGCGTGGTGACGTTCCTGGCGTTGTTAAAGCAAGCTGGTAATTCTGGTGAACCAATTTTGGAGATTTAAAAAATGAGTATGACAGATCCAGTAGCGGATATGCTGACACGCATTAGAAACGGTCAGTCTGCTGGTAAAAAATTTATTAAACAACCTTCGTCTAAACTTAAAGTATCGATTGCAAAAGTGCTTAAAGAAGAAGGTTACATTGCAGATTTTAGCACCGAAACTACAGGCTCTCACACAGAGATGACTGTTGAGTTGAAGTATTACAAAGGTGCGCCTGTAATCGAAAACATCAAACGAATCAGCAGACCAGGTTTGCGGATTTATAAATCGAAAGATGAATTGCCAAAAGTTCTCGGCGGGTTAGGTATCGCTATCGTGTCAACTTCTAATGGAGTTATGACAGATAGAGCTGCTCGTGCGATTGGACACGGTGGCGAAGTCATTTGCACCGTTTGCTAAGAGGTCGTTATGTCAAGAATTGCTAAAGCTCCCGTTACTATTCCAAGTGGTGTGGACATTAAAGTAAGTGGCAACAACCTCACCGTAAAAGGTAGCAAAGGTAGTTTGTCATTTGATTTTGATTCATCAGTCAGCATCGAAATCGCAGGTAATGTTGCGTCTATGGTCTGGAATAAAGACGATAAAAAAGCAACGGCTCAAGCAGGTACTGCAAGAGCGATTATGAATAACATGGTCACTGGCGTTTCAACAGGCTTCGAAAGAAAATTATCGCTTGTTGGTGTTGGTTACAGAGCTCAAGCAAACGGAAACGTTTTAAGTTTGTCGCTTGGTTTTTCACATCCTGTTGATTTTCAAGTTCCTGCTGGCGTTTCAGTCGAAACACCATCACAAACGGACATTATCTTGAAAGGTAGTGACAAACAATTGCTCGGTCAAGTTGCTGCGAAAATTCGTGCTTACCGTCCACCTGAACCTTATAAAGGTAAAGGCGTTCGTTATTCGGATGAGCATGTTGCTAGAAAAGAAGCTAAGAAAAAGTAGGGTGGCGTAATGGATAAGAAACAAACTCGTATGAAACGCGCATTAAAATTGCGTAGTCAGATTAAAAAGTTGAACGCTACTCGGTTGTCAATTCACAAATCGTCACAGCACATTTACGCTCAAATTATTAGCGG
>JAQTXN010000199.1 GCA_028688755.1 Methylococcales bacterium
AATCTGCATTTTTCAATTTTTCACGGTGAATTTCAGGCAAGCCATAAACTGCTTGCTCAACCAAATCCGAACTCGCGTGTGTTAAACCGTACCATTTTTCCCATTCAGCTACATTTTTCAAACGAAAATCTGCTGACAAATCAATGACTTTAATGCCTCGTTCGAGCAGTTCTTTTGCCATAAGCATTGCCGTGCCATTTGGCGTAGCGAAAAAAACCACATCACAACTTGAAAGCGCGTCCATGTTTGGCAAACAAAATGTCAAATCACCCAAATAACCACGCAAATTCGGATACAACGCATCGACGCGCATTCCTTCATCTGAACGTGAGGTCACAGCAGTAATTTTTACGTTTGGATGCAACGCTAAAATACGCAGCAATTCCACGCCCGTATAACCTGTACCGCCGACAATGCCTGCTTTAATCATGTGTTTTCCTATTTTTTGTTTTCGAGCATCGATTTTAAATTTGCAAAGGGATTGTGCGAACCGAGCGGTGCATTCGACGACGAATTCTTTGCACTGCCGTATTGAGCTTCTTCGTAACGTTGATGCTCATTATCGTGGCAATACAAACACAAAAGTTCCCAATTACTGCCATCAGCGGGATTGTCATCGTGATTGTGGTTGCGATGATGCACAGTGAGTTCGGCTAAATTTGTATGCGTGAATTCTCGCGTACAACGTCCGCAAATCCACGGATACATTTTTAACGCTTGTCCGCGATACGATTGCTCAAATTCAGCTTGCGTTTTACGCGCATCGGAGACGATTTTGTTTAATTTATCTTGGTTCAAAGCGACTTTTTTAATGGTCATAAATACTCCTTTTTACAGCACAGAAAACGTCAACATAAACACAAACGCGATGATTAAAAATAGCGTGAAAATGCCTTTTTTACTCAGACCGCGCCAAAATGCAATAAATTCGGCTTTGAGTGCTTGTTTGCGATTTTCAGATTTCCAAACCCGTTTTAACCAGCTGCGTTGCTCAAGTTGTGCGTTTTCTTCATCTAAAATTTGTTGTATTTGTTCATTTAAGGTCATGAAATCACCTGCTTAATGGTTTTAAAAAAAGGCGGTGTGATGGTGTTCTCACGCCGCCTTTTTATTTGAGAACAAAAAACTTATTTTGCAGCTTTACGTTTTGCGGCAATTCGTAAACGCAACGCATTTAATTTGATAAAACCAGCCGCATCTTTTTGGTCATACGCGCCATTATCTTCTTCAAATGTGGCAATGCTTTCGTCGAATAAACTGTCGGTTGATGATTCACGACCCACGACAATCACGTTGCCTTTGTAGAGTTTCAAACGCACTTTGCCATTCACGTTGAGTTGCGATTGATCAATCATCGTTTGCAACATTTCACGTTCTGGACTCCACCAGTAGCCGTTATAAATAAGTGACGCATAACGCGGCATCAATTCATCTTTTAAATGCGCCACTTCGCGGTCAAGCGTCAACGATTCAATTGCGCGATGCGCTTTCAACATAATTGTTCCTGCTGGCGTTTCATAACAACCGCGTGATTTCATGCCGACATAACGGTTTTCAACAATATCCAAACGTCCAATGCCGTTTTCACCACCGATTTTGTTCAAACGTTCCATCACGGTTGCAGGTGAAACAGGTTCATCGTTAATCGCAACCACGTCGCCTTTTGCATAAGTTAATTCAATGTATGTTGCTTTATCAGGTGCATTTTCAGGTGAAACGCTCCAACGCCACATCGTTTCTTCAGGTTCAGTCCATGGATTTTCTAAAACTCTACCTTCATACGAAATGTGCAACAAATTCGCATCCATTGAATAAGGCGAGCTGCCACCTTGTTTTTGTTCTACGGGAATACCGTGTTTTGTCGCGTAATCAAGCAACGACTGACGTGAATTCAAATCCCATTCGCGCCACGGTGCAATCACATGAATATCTGGGCGTAATGCGTATGCACCGAGTTCAAAACGTACTTGGTCATTGCCTTTGCCCGTTGCTCCGTGAGAAATCGCATCTGCGCCTGTTTCGTTCGCAATTTCAATCAAACGTTTTGCAATTAACGGACGCGCAATCGATGTTCCTAAAAGGTATTCACCTTCGTAAATCGTGTTTGCGCGGAACATTGGAAACACGAAATCACGCGCAAATTCTTCACGCAAATCGTCGATATAAATTTCTTTGATGCCTAGTGATTGTGCTTTTGCTCTGGCTGGTTCAACTTCTTCGCCTTGCCCTAAATCCGCCGTAAATGTCACGACTTCACATTGATAAACATCTTGTAACCATTTCAAAATCACTGATGTATCAAGACCACCCGAATACGCTAAAACTACTTTTTTTATGTTTGACATATTTTTCCAACTAAAATTTTTGTGTGTTAAAGACTTAAACGTTACGCAAACCCGCGCCACATGAATAAACAATTTGCCACATACCTTTGAATTTGTAAAACTAAAACCTGCTTAGTAATTTAAACAAAAAGGATTGTTATGACGTTAAAAATTAAAGTGCCACATTTGCCCGAATCTGTGAGCGACGCAACGCTGATTGCATGGCACAAAAGTGTGGGCGATAACGTCTTGAAAAATGACAGTTTAGTTGATTTAGAAACCGATAAAGTCACGCTTGAAGTCGTCGCGCCTGAATCAGGAATTTTGCGTGAAATTTTAAAAACTGACGGTGCGATTGTAACCAGCGGTGAAATTTTAGCGACGCTTGAAGTCAAAGAAATTGCTATCGAAACAACGCAACTTGTTGATGATGACGATTTTGATAATCCGTTAACGCCATCCATTCGTCGTTTGTTGCGCGAACATGATTTAGATGCGAGCGAAATTGTCGGTACGGGCAAAGACGGACGTTTGACCAAAGCCGATGTGTTAGATGTTGTGAATCAACGTGCGTTGCAAGAAGCCGAAGTCATTGTGCCTGCTGTTGAACCAGAACCACTCACAGAATTAGAGTTGACAACCCCTGCTGAAAATTTGCGTCCTGAACAGCGTGTACCGATGACACGTTTGCGTGCAAAAGTGGCTGAACGTTTGCTGCAAGCGCAACAAAATGCCGCCATGCTTACTACATTTAACGAAGTGAGTATGCAAAACGTCATCGAATTACGAAATCAATACAAAGGACGTTTTGAACAAAAACACGGGGTGAAACTCGGTTTTATGTCGTTTTTTGTCAAAGCCTCGATTGAAGCGTTAAAACGCTTTCCCGTGATGAATGCGTCGATTGATGACAACGATATTATTTATCACGGTTTTTACGATATTGGCATTGCGGTCAGTACCGAAAAAGGCTTGATTGTTCCAGTATTGCGTGACGCGGATCAGCTCGATTTTGCGGGAATTGAACAAAGCATCGTCGAATTTGGTGAAAAAACACGTTCAGGTCGTTTGAGTTATGAAGATTTAAAAGGCGGTACGTTCACCATTACCAATGGCGGCGTGTTTGGCTCGATGCTTTCAACGCCGATTTTAAATCCGCCGCAATCCGCCATTTTAGGTATGCACGCCATTAAAGAACGTCCCGTTGTTGAAAATGGGCAGATTGTAATTCGTCCGATTATGTATTTGGCATTGTCGTATGACCACCGTTTGATTGATGGGCGTGATGCGGTGCAGTTCTTGGTTACGATTAAAGAATGTTTAGAATCGCCTGCACATTTGTTGCTGAACATTTGATTGAATTGTAAAACGACAAACTTTTAATAAATTCACAAAGGACTACATGAAACTAC
>JAQTXN010000054.1 GCA_028688755.1 Methylococcales bacterium
AATCCTGAATTGTTAAAAGAAGGGGCTGCGTTAAATGATTTTATGAAACCTGACCGAATCATTATTGGCACCGACAATCCACGCACTGCCGAATTATTGAAAGCTCTGTACGCGCCATTTAATCGACGTGCTGATCGTATTATTTCAATGGATGTGCACTCTGCTGAACTGACAAAATATGCTGCCAATGCCATGTTGGCAACAAAAATTAGTTTTATGAATGAGCTGGCAAATCTTGCTGAATACTTAGGTGCCGATATTGAACATGTTCGTCACGGAATTGGTTCAGACAGTCGAATTGGCAACAGTTTTATTTATGCAGGTTGTGGTTATGGCGGTTCGTGTTTTCCAAAAGATGTGAAAGCCTTAGAACGAACTGCTTACGAAATGGGCTATAAAGCGGAATTATTAACCGCTGTTGAAAATGTTAATAATCGTCAGAAACAACGGCTGTTTGAAAAAATAGTCGCGCATTATCAAGGAAAATTGGAAGGCAAAGTATTTGCACTTTGGGGGCTTGCATTTAAACCTGAAACTGATGATATGCGCGAAGCTCCAAGTCGCGTGCTAATCAACGCGTTACTTGAAGTAGGTGCAAGCATTCAAGCCTACGACCCCGAAGCCATGAATGAAGCACGACGTTTGTATGGTGAAAATTCGCACATTCGTTTTTGTGATTCGGCAAAAGAAGCATTAAATGGCGCGAATGCGTTAGCAATCGTGACCGAATGGAAGCAATTTTCAAGTCCAAATTTTGGGCGTATGAGTGAGTTATTACTGGACAGAGTTATTTTCGATGGTCGAAATTTATATGAACCAGCGACTGTGAAAAGCTACGGTTTAACGTATCACGCAATTGGTCGGTAATTCTTACAAAAAAGGAATCAAAAATGATGAAAACTAAAATTGCTCTTTTCGTTTTGCTGACAGGTTTAACAACTGCTTGTTTTGCCCAAATTTTTTACAGCAAAACGGAAGCCTTAGAACTCGCTTTTGGCAAAGCAACTGTCGAAAATTTATCACTTTTCCCCGATGAAGCACAATCGGCAAAAATTCAACAATTGGCAAAAACAAAACTCGAATCTGGCTTATTTACGTTTTATGTCGGTAAAGAAAATGGCAAAGTTTTAGGTTACGCCGCAATTGAAAGTGAAACGGTGCGAACAAAACCTGAAACAGTGATGATTTTGCTTACACCTGAAGGCGAATTAAAAAGCGTCACGATTTTGGCATTTCATGAACCGCCTGAATATATGCCGCCTGCACGCTGGTTTGAATCGCTTGCAAAACGGTCGCTTGATGAGATGGATTTTTCCAAAGGTGTTGATGGTGTTTCAGGCGCAACGTTAAGCACACGTTCGGCGTTAAATAGCACTCGGAAAGTGATGGCAATTTATCAAGTGATGGTCAAAAAATAATGCGTTATTTTGTTAGCGGTGAGCAGCAACGCAAACTATTGCTCAATGCGCTGGTTTTGATGTTTTTGGCGTATATGCTTTTGCAATGCGTTAGTAATGCGCTGATGTATTTTCATCGCATGGATTTAACGTTTGATTCGGTTGTGACGTATTACAACGGTAATGAAGAGCAGTTTATTCCTGCAAAAAGTTATGATGGGATGCTTGAAGTGTTGCATTTTCATTTGTTTTCGATGGGAATGCTTGCGGTCACACTGACGCATTTAATGCTCATGACCGATTTTTCTGTGCGTTTAAAAATTTGGCTCAGTTCCCTCACTTATTTTTCTGCCATTGCCGAAGAACTCGCGGGTTGGTTAGTTCGGTTTGTTCATCCGCAATTTGCCTATTTTAAAATTGTAACCTTCATCACTTTAGAATTGTCATTATTGGCGTTAATCATTACAGTGTCATTGTCGCTTATTAAAGCTCGAATCAATATGAAAAAAACGGCTTAACTTCGGTTCATTACTCTCGCTTGTAGGTTCAAATTATGAAAACAAAATTAGTGGTTTTTAGCATTGCGTTACTTTTACCTTTTAGCGTAAATGCGGATAGATATGGACATCATGGCAATTATCGCGGACACTCAACTCATCATGGTCATGGAAATAGTTGGATTGCACCAGCCATTATTGGCGGTGTGATTGCAGGCACGGCACTTTATGGTGCAACACAAGATAGAGAACCTGTCGATGACAGATATTATCGTCGTCCATTAACGACGCAAGAAATTCGAGAAGAGCAATTAAGACAGCGTGAAATAGAACTTGAACGCCGCGAACATGAGCTTTACGAAAGGCAAGGGCGGTCAAGGGGTTATGACGATGATAATTGCAAAGAGTATTATCGTGATGATGGGCGTTCGAGTTATTACTCAAGAAATTGTTGGTAACAAACAAATAAAGATAACGCTTCATCGAGAAGCGTTATCTTATCAACCTGTTAATGTGCAATTTTTTCTTTCGCTTTATCCGCTAAATCATCAATAATTGAATGACCGTGTTCGGGATGTTCAAAATCACCAAATGGTTCACCATCTTTTTTCGTGTAGTTGTAAATGAAATAACCCAATGGCGCGAATGCTACGGTTGCAATTACCAACATAAAAATCGTAATTTCAATGATTGTACCCATGTTTCATGCTCCTTCTAAGAGTATTGTTTTTATTTTAAGAAAGGCGATAGTACACGTTTTTTTTAAGAATAAAAATATGAAATATATCCTCATCTATCGTGTTAGTTTTCAAAACTAAACAAAGCTAAACGCGCTTGAATCAGTTAGCGTGAATCCGCCGTAATACGCCCTTCGTAACATTAGTTAAAACAACACCAATCAGTTTAGTGCGCTTTTGAATAAAAAACAGTGCAGTCTTAAATAAATTTCATTATTTAAAAAAAGGTATTCTTCCCGTCAGTGTCAATTTGACAATTTTTCAAATCAGGCGGTAGAGGGTTCGTAGCTCGATACTTTATATATTTTCGAAAATATCCCACCAGCTATAGTTTCAAGTGAATTGTCTGCTGATATTAAATTCAGAAAAAGGGCTACTTATGGCAAAAAGTAAAGAGCAAAACGGGCGTATCACCATAAAAGGTGAACTTACAATTTATACCGTGGCGGAATTAAAGGAGTCGTTGTTAGCAAAGTTACTAACTAATGACGAATTGGTGTTGGATTTATCTGCTGTCGATGAATTTGATGCGGCTGGGTTACAGTTGCTGATTGTGATTAAACGAGGTGCGATGGCTTTAGGTCGTGTTTTCAAAATTACGCAACACAGTCCAGCCGTCTTAAATCTTTTAAATTTAGCAGGGTTAACGAGTCTTCTTGGTGATTCGATGCTCATTACGCCTGAAATCATACTTGAGGAGAATCTGGCATGATTCCTGATGAATATCTGCAAACATTTGTGATTGAGAGCAAAGAGTTACTCGAACAAATGGAAGAAGCCCTTCTAAAAGTAGAGCAAGCACCAGATGATCCTGAAATTATCAATGCCATTTTTCGGGCAGCGCATACGATTAAAGGTTCAGCAGGCATGTTTGGGCTTGACCACATTGTGACTTTTACCCATGCCGCAGAAAGTGTTTTAGACAAAGTGCGTAGCGGTGATATTGCCATAAATTCGGTACTAGTCGCGTCCTTGATTGAAGCGCACGATTATCTAAAAGTGTTAGTTGAACATGTTGCCAAAGGTATGTCGCCTTCGAGTGAAATTGACGAATATGGCAAACGTTTAATTTCACAATTAGAAACCTATTTAGATAAAACAAAAGAATCTGAATCAAATCCATTAACTGTTGTAACGCCTAACGCCAATGTAGAACCTGTACAAACCGATGTTGTTGGAACGGATTACTGGCATTTGTCGTTACGTTTTGGTGTAGATGTTTTTCGAAATGGTATGGATCCTTTTTCTTTTGTGCGTTGCCTCGCATCGCACGGCACGATTGTGCAGTTGGTGACAATCATTGATGCAATTCCAGCCGCAGAAGACATGGATCCAGAATCGTGTTATTTAGGCTTTGAAATCAGCCTTCAAAGCAATGAGGATAAACGCACGATTGAGAATGTCTTTAATTTTGTGCGTGACGATTGCTCAATTCGAATTCTCCCACCGCACAGTAAAATCTCCGAATATCAAGATTTAATTCACGAACTACCCGAACAAGAAATGCGCTTAGGCGAAATTTTGGTTAGTTGCGGAACATTAACCCCTGAGGAACTTGAAAGCGTTCTGCATTTTCAATCGCAATGTGATGAGGCATTGCAACAACCAATTGGCGAAGTCCTCGTCGAACAAAAAATGGTCAGCCCGCCCGTTATTGAAGCGGCACTCAAAAAACAAGAACAAGTCAAAGAAAATAAAAAAGCCGAAGCAAATTTGATTCGTGTTGATGCCGAAAAACTCGATGAACTGATCAATTTGGTTGGTGAATTGATCATTGCTGGCGCAGGCACAAACTTGATTGCTCGCCGCGCCAACATGCCCGACCTTATTGAATCAACGGCGACGCTTTCACGGCTAGTAGAAGAAGTGCGTGATTCAGCGTTGGCATTACGAATGGTGCAAATTGGCGGCACATTTAATCGTTTTCAACGGGTTGTGCGTGATGTCAGTAAAGAGCTTGGCAAAGACATTGAGTTAATCATCAGTGGTGCAGAAACCGAACTGGATAAAACTGTTGTCGAAAAAATCGGCGACCCACTCACTCATTTAGTGCGTAACTCGATGGATCACGGCATCGAATCCGCTGAAGTTCGTCTTTCCCGTGGCAAACCTGTGAAAGGCTCACTCAAACTCAACGCCTATCACGATGCGGGCAGCATTGTTATCGAAGTTAGCGACGACGGCGGCGGACTTAACAAAGAAAAAATTCTCAATAAAGCCATCGAACGCAATCTTGTTGCCGAAGGTGCAAATCTAACGGACAAAGAAATCTACAACCTCATTTTTGAAGCAGGATTTTCTACAGCTGAAACGGTTAGCAATTTGTCGGGACGCGGTGTTGGAATGGATGTCGTGCGGCGAAATATCCAAGCTCTGCGCGGTACGGTGGATATAGAAAGTCAAGAAGGTTTGGGTAGCACCATTCGTATTCGATTACCTCTGACTTTAGCCATTATTGACGGCTTTATGGTAGGAGTTGGAAATACGGTTTTCGTCATCCCATTAGATATGGTTGTCGAATGTATTGAATTAAAGGCATGGACAAACGACGAGCGTGATGGTCAATGTTTAAATTTACGCGGTGAAGTGTTGCCGTATCGTCGATTGCGCGATTATCTCAACACACAAGGTGAACAAGGTCAGCGTGAGAATGTCGTCGTTGTGCGTTATGGCGATCACAAAGCAGGTTTAGTTGTTGACAAATTGATGGGCGAATTTCAAACGGTTATCAAACCATTAGGTAAGTTATTTCAGGGTGAAAAAGGCATTGGTGGTTTTACCATTTTAGGCAACGGCGACGTTGCACTAATTGTTGATGTGCCAAGTTTAATGAATCAAATCGAACACGAAAAGGCAGTCGAAGAAATGACTGTATCAAGAGCATCAAGAAGTTATGCAGAAGTAATTTAAGTGAAAGAACCTTGTAATTTTTACAGAATTTTTAACTGACAGAAAATCATGGCTACACGCTAGGAGAGACAAATGAAACTAATTGATTTATTTTCAGCAGGCAATCAACAACCAGCAGAAACCAAAGCAACGATTGAAATGCAACGGGTTTGCCAAGCTATTGCGTATGGACGACTTGAAGATCGTTTTAATACCACTAATTTGACGGGCGAAGCGCAACAGTTTGGGAATTCCATCAATCAAATGTTAGATACTATCGTGCAACCACTTAATGTGGCGACAGATTATATCGAGCGTATTTCTAAAGGCGATATACCGCCCAAGATTACCGAAAATTATAATGGTGACTTTAATAACATTAAAAATGGTCTCAATACCGTCATTGATGGTCTCAACCAGCAAGCAATAGCCGCGCAGTCCATTTCGACAGGTAATTTATCGATTCAAATCAATGTTCGTTCTGAAAGCGACGTGTTGTCTAAAAGCCTTCTTCAAATTGTTGACGTTCAACAGAATTTGCAAAAAGAATTGCAACGCCTCACGATTGCTTCGCGCGAAGGGCAATTATCAGAACGCGGCAAACCTGAACAATTTCAAGGGGCATATGCCGAAGTCGTGAGCGGCGTAAATCAAATGCTCGACGCAATTTTGTTGCCAATTGGCGAAGGCAATCGCATTCTCACACGCATTTCGGGTGGCGATTTACGGCAACGAGTGGAAATTGAGTGCAAAGGCGATCACGATAAAATGAAGCAGTCGGTTAATGGCGTACATAGTTGGTTGTCTGATTTGATTGCGTACACCACAAAAATTGCTAATGGTGATATGACAGCAGAAATGGCAAAAGCCTCTGACGACGACCAAATTCACGAATGGTTGATGTTGCTCAAAAATAATATTCAAAATTTAGTCACTGATGCAAACATGCTTGCAGTTGCCGCTATTGAAGGGCGTTTGCAAACTCGCGCGGATGCAACTAAGCATCAAGGTGATTTCCGAAAAATTGTCGAAGGTGTGAATGAAACATTAAACGGCATTGTGCTACCTGTAAATGAAGTGGCAGCAGTCCTCGTTGATATGGAACAAGGCAATCTGACCCGAACCGTTAACGGCGATTACAAAGGCGAACTCAAAGATTTCAAAGATACTGTCAACAATACTATTGCCAAGCTTTCTCAAGTAATTAGTGAAGTGAATGGTGCTGCTTCAAATATCGCTTCAGCGAGTGAAGAAGTTTCGGCAACCGCATTAAGTATGAGTCAAGCGACCACAGAACAAGCCGCTAGCGTCGAAGAAACCAGTGCTGCGGTGGAAGAAATGTCAGCCTCTATCAATCAAAATACTGAAAATGCAAAAGTAACCGACGGAATAGCCGCACAAGCAAGTAACGAAGCGGAACAAGGTGGACAAGCCGTTAAAGAAACAGTCAATGCAATGAAAAGTATTGCAGGGAAAATTGGCATCATTGACGATATTGCTTATCAAACCAATTTGTTGGCGTTAAACGCAGCCATTGAAGCTGCAAGAGCTGGTGAACATGGGAAAGGCTTTGCCGTCGTTGCTGCTGAAGTTCGCAAACTCGCTGAACGCAGCCAAGTCGCCGCGCAAGAAATTGGCGAATTGGCAGGAAGTAGTGTGGATATGGCAGAACGTGCTGGAAAATTGCTGGATACCATCGTGCCATCTATTCAAAAAACCTCCAATCTCGTACAGGAAATTGCAGCTGCATCTGAAGAACAATCGGCGGGGGTGAGTCAAATCAATACCGCGATGAACCAACTCAATCAAATCACCCAACAAAATGCCAGTTCGTCAGAGCAATTAGCTTCGACTTCCGAAGAAATGAGCGGTCAAGCCATGCAATTACAAGAACTAATTTCATTTTTTGATGTGGGGCATAATGGGGCAAGTGTTCATGAGGCAAAACACGCTAAATCCTCAGCCAAAAAAATGCCAACGTTAAAACATGTTCCAAATGAAGCTGACTTTGTGCATTTTTAGGAGGCTGACATGAGTGCAAATGTACAAACAGCACCACTACTTGCCATCGCGACGGTGCAAAATGTCGTAGACCAGCAATACCTCACTTTCACATTGAGCGGTGAGCCTTATGCGATAAGCATTCTTTGTATCAAAGAAATTATTCAATTTGGTCAATTAACCGAAGTGCCGCGTATGCCAACTTTTATTCGTGGCGTGATTAACTTGCGAGGTGCGGTTGTGCCAGTAATTGATTTAAGTGCGCGTTTTGGAAAATTCGCCACCGTGGTGGGACAGCGCAATTGCATCATTATTGTCGAGGTCATGACAGGCGAAGAAAAGCACAGCATTGGTGTGATGGTTGATGCGGTAAATGCAGTGCTTGAAATACCTGCGAAAGAAATTGAAAACACGCCCACATTTGGGACGAATATTCGGACAGAATTTATTGAAGGAATGGGGAAAATTGATGGCAAGTTTGTGATTATTCTGAATGTTCAGCATGTGTTATCTATGGATGATATGGCGGCATTAGTGGCGGAACGCTCGGGCAATACTATCGATGTGATGAATAGTTAGAAAACTAATGTTACGCGATGGCATAAATTTTAACCGTAGGGGCAATATGATTCGCCCCCTACAATTTGCAGCAGCGGAGGGTTTAAACATGATTGCCAATAATGTACTTCATCAACCAAATCTATTCGGCACTGTGTTACAGGAAAGAGAGTTCAAACAATTCCGCGACTTAATTTATCGCATTGCGGGCATCAACATCTTGCCTAGCAAAAAACCGCTCGTTACTAGCCGACTAGAGAAACGACTGACTCACTATAAGATGAAAAGTTACAGCGACTATTTTCGCATGATTACGTCTGCTAATGGTTCAGAAGAATTGCAAGTAGCAGTGGATTTACTTACGACTAACGAAACACATTTTTTTCGTGAGCCTAAACATTTTGATTTTTTGCGTCAGCACATTTTGAACATTTCAAAAAAAGGTAAAACGTTACGAGTTTGGAGTGCAGCATGTTCAAGTGGTGAAGAGCCTTACAGTATTGCCATGTTGTTACACGAAATTTTAGGTGAACGGTCGTGGGAAATTGTGGCTTCGGATTTATGTACGAAGATGTTAGAGAAAGCTCGCATGGGACAGTATTCCATAGATCGTATGCCAGAGATTCCTAAACATTATTTGTTGAATTATTGCCTTAAAGGTGCGGGGAAAGAGGATGGCACGCTGTTAATTCAGCAAAGGCTGCGTGAGCGCGTGATATTTATCCAACATAATCTTATCGAATCACCGCCAAAATTAGGTCAATTCGATGTGATATTTTTGCGTAATGTTTTGATTTATTTTGATAATGAAACGAAAGCGAAAGTCGTTTCACGATTGTTACCCTCTTTACATTCAGGCGGATATTTTCTGATTGGTCATTCGGAGTCATTGAATGGTGTGACGGAACGTGTACGTTTAGTGCAGCCTGCTGTTTACTTGAAACCATAACTTTTTGTCTTCCGTAAATTGGGAGAATGGAACATGATGATTTTGCATTGTCATGGTGCGAATAAGTGATTTGGAGAATCTTCATTTTTTGCTAAATTTTAGACTGTAAAATACGTCTTGTTTTTCAGCGAAAATCCCCCCATAGTTTCTCTAACTTTTTATTTCTATTTCTGAATACGGTAACAATAATATGATTGAATCATTAACGCTCATTCCCGTACTGCCATTGCGTGACGTGGTGGTTTATCCAAATATGGTCATTCCACTTTTTGTGGGGCGTGATCAATCTATCGACGCGCTTAATAATGCGATTAAAGACAACAATCAAGTGCTACTTGTTGCACAAAAAACACCTGACGTTGATGCGCCTGAAATCGAAGATTTGTACAAAGTCGGTACGCTTTCAAATATGTTGCAAATGTTAAAACTCCCAGACGGCACGGTGAAAGTGTTAATGGAAGGTGAGCAGCGTTGCATTGTGCGCGGTTACGAGCGGCAAAATGGTTTTTTATGTGCGCAAATTGAAACGGTCGATGAAACCTACAAAATGCCGAAAAAGGAAAAAAAGGTTTTAGAAAATACCGCGCTGAATTCTTTTGAAAGTTACGTTAAACACAATAATAAAATTCCGCCTGAAGTGATAAACGCGCTCAATGAAATTGATGATGCGAGTCGTTTTGCTGACACGATGGCGGCACACATGAATTTAAAAGTAGCTGATAAACAATCACTTTTAGAAACTTTCGATGTTGGCAAACGTTTAGAATCACTGCTTGCGTTTATGGAAGGCGAAGTCGATTTGTTTGAGACCGAGAAAAAAATTCGGATTCGCGTCAAAGAACAAATGGATAAAAATCAGCGCGAATACTATTTAAATGAACAAATCAAAGCGATTCACAAAGAATTAGGTGAAACGGATGAAACCGAAACAGAAATTGATTTGCTCACCAAAAAAATTGACGAAGCTCAAATGCCTGAAGAAGCGAAAACGAAAGCATTAGACGAGTTGAAAAAACTCAAGCAAATGTCGCCAATGTCTGCTGAATCTGCGGTTGTGCGTAATTATATTGAATGGCTCACAAATGTGCCGTGGTATAAAACAACTGAAGTTCAAAAAGAACTCGCCGCAGCAGAAGCCATTTTGAATGAAGAGCATTTTGGTTTAGAGAAAGTCAAAGAACGCATTTTGGAATATCTCGCAGTGCAACAGCGTGTTGATAAATTAAAAGGCGCGATTTTGTGTTTGGTTGGTCCTCCAGGTGTAGGTAAAACGTCGCTTGGTGAATCGATTGCACGCGCAACGAATCGCACTTACGTTCGTATGGCGTTAGGTGGTGTGCGTGATGAAGCTGAAATTCGTGGACATCGTCGCACTTATATTGGCGCGATGCCTGGCAAAATTATACAAAATTTGTCGAAAGTCAAAGTGAAAAATCCGCTCTTTTTACTTGATGAAATCGATAAAATGACTACTGACATGCGTGGCGACCCTGCGTCAGCGTTGCTCGAAGTTTTAGACCCTGAGCAAAATAACGCTTTTGTTGATCATTATTTAGATGTTGATGTTGATTTGTCGGATGTGATGTTTGTTGCAACGGCAAATAGCATGGATATTCCGCCCGCGTTGCTCGATAGAATGGAAGTAATTCGTTTAGCTGGTTATACCGAAGACGAAAAAATTAACATTGTCATGCGTTATTTGATTCCAAAACAAATCAAAGAAAACGGCTTGAAAGCAAAAGAAATCGACATTGCCGAAGACGCTGTGCGCGACATGATTCGTTACTATTCGCGTGAAGCAGGCGTGCGAAATTTAGAGCGCGACGTATCGAAAATTTGCCGAAAAGTAGTGAAAGATCTACTACTCAAACCGCGCAAAACCAAAGTCAAAATCACGACGAAAAATTTGAGCGATTATTTAGGTGTACGCCGCTACAGCTACGGTTTAGCAGAAGAAAAAGACCAAATCGGTTGTGTCACGGGTTTAGCGTGGACTTCGGTCGGCGGTGAATTACTCACGATTGAAACGGCGGTCATCAACGGGAAAGGGAAATACTCAACGACAGGGAAGTTAGGTGACGTGATGAAAGAATCGATTGCCGCAGCGATGACGGTGGTTCGTAGTCGCGCTGAAGTTTTCGGTATTGAAGATGAAGCCTTCCAAAATAAAGATATTCACATTCACGTTCCCGAAGGTGCTACGCCAAAAGATGGACCAAGTGCAGGGATTGGAATGTGTACCGCGATTATGTCAGCGCTTACAAAAATTCCTGTGAAAGCGTCAGTTGCTATGACAGGGGAAATCACATTGCGTGGCGAGGTTTTAGCGATTGGTGGCTTAAAAGAGAAGTTACTCGCGGCGCATCGTGGCGGTATTACGACTGTGATTATTCCTAAAGAGAACGAAAAAGATTTAGTCGAAATTCCTGATAACATTAAACAAAATTTAACGATTAAGCCTGTACGTTGGATTGATGAAGTGTTAGAAATTGCGTTGCAATATCAACCCGTTCCGCGTCAACCGATTGAAATTGATTTGACCGATAAACCCAAAATTGAATCGTCGAAAAAAAATTCACCGCGTGTAACGGCACATTAAAATCCGTGCAGGCTAGATAATTCAAAGTCTGTAACGGCTTTATTCCTTGACAGGGTTAGCGCGGCGTTTTATAAATATGCCGCGTTTCAAGTGGTTAGAAACGAGTAAATACGGCATTTTGCTAACTATAAATTTAAAAATAAAACTTCCTTAGGGGGAATGATGAATAAATCGGAATTGATCAGTGAAATCGCAGAATCTGCAAAATTAACAAAAGCGGACGCTGGACGTGCATTAGATGGCTTTATTGCGGCAGTGACAAAAGCATTATCGGCAAACGATGCGGTCGCTTTAGTCGGTTTTGGCACCTTTTCTGTGAAAGAAAGAGCAGAGCGCAAAGGGCGTAATCCGCAGTCTGGAGAGGAAATTACGATTAAAGCAGCAAAAACTCCAACATTTAAAGCTGGTAAATCGTTAAAAGATGCTGTAAACTAGTTTCTATCAAGTCGGGTGCTTAGCTCAGCTGGTAGAGCATCGCCCTTACAAGGCGAGGGTCGGGGGTTCGAACCCCTCAGCACCCACCACGACTTTGGAGTGGTAGTTCAGTTGGTTAGAATACCGGCCTGTCACGCCGGTGGTCGCGGGTTCGAGTCCCGTCCGCTTCGCCAATATCTAAAAAACCTCGAACCTTTGGGTTCGAGGTTTTTTTTTGCTTACTAACAATGCGTTTTTTGAGGTAGCCCTTTTATGCTGACAAAAATTAGAGAAAAATCCCAAGGTGCTTTTGCAGGCGTGATTTTAACCGTCATTTGTGTCCCATTTGTTTTATGGGGGATTAACAACTACATCAACGATGGACAAGAATCCCCCGTTGCCTCTGTTGGCAAAAAAGATTTTTATCAACACGATGTCACCAAAGCTGTCGAAAAGTACCGCCAAAGTTTAGGTGGTTTAGCCATCGACGAAGCCTCAATGAAATCACAAGCTCTAAGCAAACTCATCAAAGACGAAGTGTTATTACAATACGTTCATCACAAAGGTTTAACCATCAGTGACGATGCAATTCGTGATTTTATTCATACGCTGCCTTATTTCCAAACTGATGGAAAATTCGATGAAGCCAAATATAAATCGATGCTCTCGTCGCAACGCATGTCTTCGCCTGAATTTGTCAGCCAAATTAAAAATGCGCTAGTCATGGAACAATTCCAAAAAAGCGTTTTAGAAAGTAGTTTTGCCACGCCCTACGATTTAGAGCGTGTATTTAAAATCCAAAATCAACAACGTGATGTTGAATACGTTACCGTTCCTGTTGCAGCTTCAACGCAAACACCAAGCGATGATGCTATCAAAACATATTACGACGCACATCAAACGCAATTCCAAGTTCCAGAACAAATGTCCGTGGAATATATCGAATTGACGCTTGAAGATTTAGCGAAAACAGTTGAAGTCACTGACGAAAAAGTCAAAGCCTTTTATGAAGAGCAAAAAGCGCAATACTCAACACCTGAACGTCGCAGAGTTGCTCACATTTTGTTTGAAATCAATGACAAACAAGACGAGAAAACAGCGTTAGAAAAAGCGACTAAAACTAAAGCCGATTTAGCGAGCAAAGATTTTGCAACACTTGCAAAAGAATTGTCTGACGACAAAGTCACAGGCAAAGACGGCGGCGATTTAGGTTTATTTAGCGCGGGCGTAATGGAAAAAGATTTCGATAACGCCGCCATCGCGTTAAAACAAGGTGAAATTTCTGCACCTGTCAAATCACAATTTGGTTATCACTTAATTAAAGTAATCGAATTAACGCCTGAACAAATCAAACCGTTTGAAAGTGTAAAAGCCGAAGTCACAAAGGCATATCAAAAATCGCAAGCTGAAAATTTGTTTTATCAACAAGGCGAAGTGTTGACCGAATCGGCTTATCAAAATTCGGATAATCTGCAAGCCAGCGCGTCACAACTTAATTTAACGATTAAAAAAACAGGTCTTTTCACCAAAATGCAAGGCGAAGGCATTGCCGCAGAAGAAAAAATTCGCAATGCAGCGTTTAGCGATGAAGTTTTAAATGGTACAAACAGCACGCCAATTGAAGTGAGCAATGACCATTTAGTTGTTTTACGAATGCTCGAACACAAAGCGGCAGAAAATAAACCGCTTGAACAAGTTAAACCTGAAATTGTGAAAGCGGTGCAACTCGAACAAGCGCAGCAAAAAGCGATTGAAACAGCGAAAGAAATTAAAACAAAGTTACTCGCAGGTGAAACGTTGACAAAAGTTGCGGCTGATTACAAATTGCCTGTGAAAAAAGAAGTGGGTTTAACACGCATGAAAAAAGATTTTAATGTCTTTTTAAATGAAGCGATTTTTAAAGCGGCAAAACCTGTGAGTGATAAACCGAGTATTTTCACCGTCAGTTTAGCTTCGCATGAACAAGTTGTTGTCAGTTTAACCAAAGTGCAAGAAGGCACTATGACTGAAGATGACAAGAAAAAAATAGAATTGGCAAAGAAGAACATCTCAAAAGCGGTTGGGGATAGCGAATTCAACTCGCTAATTAACACGCTCGAAGATGACGCTGATGTTGAAATCAATCTGCCTGCAACCGCCGCACAATAACTGTTGATTTTTTAGGTGAGTGTTTTGAATCTCAATAAAAACGTTACCCTCGAAATCAAACCGTTTTTGCGCTGGTGGGCGCGTGAATTAGCATTTTTAGTGCCAATTAAAATTCGCCAATTTTTTCACGCGCCGCAAGCGGCAATTATTGTGCGTTCAAATGGCGAGCAATTCGAACTCCGCTATGAAATCAACGGGGAGCAAAAACATTTAGCTACCGTTGCGCGAGATGTTTCAAAAGCGGTCGCTGTAAAAAATTTGCTTGCTGACGAACGATTTAAAAATGCTATTTTTGTGTTGCGCTTATCGAATGCAGACGCGCTTTCAAAAACGGTCAATTTGCCGCTTGCTGCACAAGCGAATGTGGCGCAAGTGGTCAGTTATGAACTTGACCGTTACAGTCCGTTTAAAGCCGAACAAGTGTATTTTGCGACGCGCATTGAACGCATCGATACCGAAGCCGCGCAAATTGTTGTTCAACTGCTTCTCACCCCGAAAAAAATTCTCGAAAATCTTTATAGCGATTGCCAATTGTTAGGCATTACGCCGTCTGTTGTTGATGTCGAAAATTCCCCGAACGATTTGCAAAATCTCCATTCTGCTTACAACCTCCTTCCTCCTCATTTACAGCCCAAAGTCAAAAATACCTCGCGTTGGATAATTGGCGGATTATTGACGCTGCTAATTTTGCTAAGTCTTTCAAGTTTAATTTTGCCTGTATGGCTTGAATATCAAGCTGTTGAAGAGCTGCAAAACAAAATTTCAAAAATCGATAAAGAAGTCAAAGCTGTCAAAAATCTACAAGCAGAAATGGATTCGTTGCGCGAAGAAACGCAATTACTGATTAACGAAAAAATCGCCTCACCATCTGTTGTCGTAATACTCAATGAAATCAGCGCGTTAATGCAAGATGATAGCTGGCTTTCCTATTTGCAATACAGCGACGGGCAAGTGCAATTACAAGGCGAATCACAAGCGGCATCTAATTTGCTAGCAGACTTGGAAGCGTCAGATTATTTTGCCAAAGTCAGTTTTGCCTCGCCTGTGACGCAAGACAAAGCAAGCGGCTTGGAGCGTTTTCAAATTACAGCTGAAATAACCAAACCAGATAATCCTGAAAACAGTGACGTGATAACCGACACAACTGCGGAGCCAACAAGTGAATCTAGCAAAGAGGTTAGCGACGATTCGCCTGTTGAAACGACAGTTGAAGACGTAACAACTGAAGAAGTGGAGACTGAAAATGGTACTCCAGAAGAACAACCAAAATGATCGCTTTTTATCGGTCGGTTTATTGCTTGGCGTGCTTGGATTTATTAGTTTTGTAATTATTATGCCGCTGGTAAATCAAGGACTTGCGTTGAATGAAGAAAAAAATGCGCTAGGTTTTCGTTTTGAACAATACGAGCGTATTTTGTCGCGCAAACAAAGCG
>JAQTXN010000055.1 GCA_028688755.1 Methylococcales bacterium
TGCCTGCTAAAGCGGGTTGATTGGCGTGAATAAAACCGTAAGTGAGATTTGATTGCCAATCTTTTGTCCAAAAATGCTGATAAGAAAGCATGCCGCTGTAAATATCAACAAGCTGTAAATCGCCATTACTCAGCACCGCATCTTCAAAGGTATTCGCCGAAGCAACATAACGCCCCATTGCATTACCGTAATTAAGCATAAAGCGAATGCTGTCTAAATCTATGCTGTTTATTTTTCCTGCCAAACTGACCGCACCACCCCATTCAGATGGATTATTTCCCAATGTGTTTGTGTTACGAACTTGTCGTCCTAATGCGGCTAAAGAGAATTTTCCCCAATCAGGATTGACATTCACACGCGCCACTAAATCAGGATAACGGTCGGAATTGGGTGTGCTAAATACGTCGGAATCTGCGGTGGGTACGTCGCGTATTCTGCTACGCGGTGCTTCCAATGCGATTTGAACATCCATCGGTAGATTTTCGATTGTGAACGGTTGTGTCCAACGCACTAAAGGTTGTCTTACACCATACACCGCACCAGCCGAACCACCTGGATCGAGAAGATTTGGCAACACATTCACATTCAAAAAGGTTGTCCACGTTTGCCCTGCCAAGAAATTACCTATCGAACCATAAGCGTGGCGAATACGCGGTGTGTAGGTGTACGTTGCGGCATCACCATAGAAATCGACTTCTAACAGCGTGTTAATTTCACCCCATTTGCTAGGTGTAAAAGAGCGAAGCCAAAGGCGACTTTCTTTTGCATTAAACGTGATTTGACTATTCTCGCCTGACCTTTTTCCCTCTAATGGAATTTGCGAATAAACCGTGTACTGATCTCCGCCTTCATCACGCCCCGCACTGACGCTATTGAATAAAATATCCGACTTGACATAACCGCCTAACCCCACCGATGTATCGGTTCCAGGAATTTTAAATGTCCCTTTCACATCACCGACGGTGACAGCGGGTTTAGTAATGATTTCATCCGTTTTGGCTGTTGTCGCAACAGGCGGTGTAATCACGGGAATTGCTTGCGTTGGTGGTGGATTTGAATGCGCTTGCGCGAGTTCTTTTTCTAATTCGTTAATGCGTGTGTTGGATTGCTGAACTTGCGTTTGTAATGTTTTAACTTGTGATTTGAGTTCGTTGAACATCTCGCGCATATCGTCTTCTGCCAAAACGGGCAATGGCAACAAATTCAACGCTAATAAAGGAATAGCTATAGGTTTCATTTTTATCCCCTGTCATTGTTTTCTAAACAAAGCGTGGCAAGACGCACAAGTGGTATTTATCTGGGCTAACGAATCAGAAATAACATGCGGATGATGTTGCGTGGTTTGAATTTGCAACGCTTGTATTTGCTCACGCAATTTGGCTACTAAGGCTAAAAAAGTCGTTTGTTCTGTGGCATTTAGCTGTAACGACGGCAAGGTCATGGGAATTACATCGATGGTTTGTAATAAATTTTGTGAGGCAGTGGAAATCTGTTTCGCGTATTTGCGATATTCAGCATCTAACTCGGGTTCGGTGAGAAATCGTTCTTGTGATAGCACATTCATTCGCCCCATGAGTTGATTCAAATTATCCATGAGTTCGTGCAATTTATTATTGTGAATTACATGAAGCGCGGGATTTTTCGTTTCATTGATTGCGGTGCGAGACGGCGAATCGGCACAGGAAATTAACGTGAGTGAAGACAAAATAAGCAATATTGAGCGATTCATAAGTAATACTTCCTAATAAAAGAGGGGAGAGGGACTGCAAATTTATTGTACGAATTACAATATCATTCTTTAAAATCAATCAGTTGAATGATTTTGTCGAATTGATAACCTTTTGCCAATGCTTCTAAACTATCGGCAATCTCAGGAGCTAAGGTGTGAATTTTTACAATCACCGTGTCAATTTCTTCTATATCGAGCTTTAAAGCTGCTTCGTGCAACTGTTGGCGTAATTCTAAGGGCAACGTTGTTAGCATTTCAGTGGTGATTTTTGACGTAGGAGATGACGCGGTTACGGGTGAATCTTGGTAAATAAATTTTACGTCCAGTTGTTGACTCAATGAGGCAAAAACTTCAGGAATATGAAAGGGTTTGTGCAAAACGGCATCACATCCTGCATTGATAATATCGCTGTGTTGCTCAGTGAATGCACTGGCTGTGAGGGCAATAATTTTCACCTTTTCGCCATCTGCGAGTTGGCGGATTTTCTTCGTTGCTTCGTAACCATCCATCACAGGCATACGCATATCCATCCAAATCAAATGCGGATGCCACTGTTCAAAGAGTGCAATGGCTTCTTGACCATTTTCTGCGTCTCGAACTTGAAAACCAATGCGATTTAACATCGCAACCAGCAATAATCGGTTGTCTACACTATCGTCAACGACCAATAACCGCCACGTTGGTTGATTTGGCGCAAGGCTTTTTACTTCTCGATAACTTTCCTCTATGGCGAGGTCGTTAAGATTTGCTAACGTAACGGGCAATTCAATTTTAAATATCGAGCCTTCTCCTAACACACTCGTGACGCTAATCTGTCCGCCTAGTAGTTCTATCAATGATTTTGAAATCGCAAGTCCTAATCCCGTTCCTTTTATGTCCGCATTTTCTTGAACTAATTGTACAAAGGGTTTGAAAAGTTCCTTTTGCTTTTCTGCTGGAATACCAACACCGCTATCAATCACGTCAATGACCAACATGAGCGTATCACTGGATGTGAATGGTTTCGTATGGGCTTGCAATGTAATTTTTCCATTGCTTGTGAATTTAATCGCATTGCCCAATAAATTGATTAGCACTTGCCGTAATTTTTTACTGTCTGACTTAATAAATCGCTGTATATCAGCGGCAAGATTGACACTAAATCCCAATTGCTTGCTTACTGCTCGAACGTTAATCATTTCGCCAATTTCATTTAGCAATTTGATAACATCAAAAGCCTGTATATCGACTTCAAGGCGACCCGCTTCAATTTTAGAAATATCTAACACATCGTTAATCATACTCAGTAAGTGTGCGCCGCTTCGATTGATGATACGCAACGTTTCTCTTTGTGATTCTGTGGTTGATTTATCCAAACTCATGAGTTCTGAAAATCCCAAAATCGCATTAAGCGGTGTGCGTAATTCATGACTCATCGTCGCAATAAAGGTACTTTTCGCCACGTTCGCTTTTTCAGCTGCTTCTTTGGCAATCGATAATTCTCGAATGGAATTTTCGAGGTATTTGCGATATTGATTTAGCTCAGCGGCCGTTTCTTGTAACTCACGATTTTTATTTTCTAATTGTCGCCTAGCAACAAAAAGACTTAAATGCGTTGCAACGCGCATCAGGATTTCTTGGGCATTGAGTGGTTTGGTCACATAATCGACCGCGCCTAATTCAAATCCTTTCACTTTTTCTGACGTATCGGTTAATGCACTGGCAAAAATAATGGGAATGGCTTTTGTTGTTTCATCGGCTTTTAAACGACGGCACACTTCAAATCCGTCCATTTCTGGCATACGTACATCAAGCAAAATCAAAACAGGTAATTTGGCATAAATGGATTGCAACGCTAAATGTCCGCTACTGGCTGGACGCACGCGATAGCCTTCGCTTGTGAGAGTCTCTTTTAAAAATTTAAGATTCTCTGGCGAATCGTCAACAATAAGAATATCTCCAGCCATGGCTAATTCTCGGTGATTGATTGTCATAAACGTAATGCGTTGAGTGCTTTATTTAAAACAGATAACAGCTCATCATGCTGGAATTTTTCGACTTTACTGCGAATTTGATTGCCTAAAACGGGGTTAATATCACTAATCATTCCAGCCACTTTTAGACATTCATCTTCATCAAGTAAAACCAACGCATGATGCAACATTTCTAGCAATTCTATCGGCAATGTTTTTAACTGTTCTTCGCTGATGTTTTGTTCAGAATTAACGACTTCAACCTCACTTTTTTCATACAAAAAGCGAATGCCAAGATATTTTGTTAATGCTTCAAAAAGTTCATTTTCTCGATAAGGTTTGCGTACTAGGTCATCACAACCTGCTTCTAAAATTTCAACGCGTTCATTTTCTAATGCGTGTGCGGTTAGCGCGATGATTTTTACTTTTTCGCCGTCTTCACTTGCACGAATACGTCGTGTGGCTTCCAATCCATCCATCACAGGCATACGCATGTCCATGAAAATTAAATCAGGTTTCCATGCTTCATATCGCATCACCGCTTCTTCACCATTAAACGCATCATGCAATTCAAAACCGAGCGGTTCGAGTATTTTGTGTAACAACAAGCGATTTTCAAATTGGTCTTCAGCAACAAGCAAACGGTAATGCGGTTGACCTTCTACCAGCCCAATGACTTTGCCATGATTGGGTTCTACCGTGATTCCACTATCGCTAGACAACACGACGGGAATGTCAAAATAAAACACGGAACCTTTCCCAACCTCTGAACTGACTTCTAATTTTCCGTGCATGAGTTCGACAAATTGGCGGCTAATCGTGAGTCCTAACCCCGTTCCTACTTCGACAGGAGCTTGTTGCCCTAACTGCACAAAAGGTGAAAATATTCGTTGGCAATTTTCTTCACTAATTCCCGCGCCCGTGTCATCAACAGCAAAACGCAACCATACACGTTGGTCTGTTTCTCGATGTGTCGTTTCAGCGCGAAGGGTTACGCCCCCTTGTTGCGTGAATTTAATGGCATTGCCAACCAAATTTGTAATGACTTGACGAAGTTTCCCCGCATCCAACACCACATAACGCGGTAAATCGGGCGACAAAGCGATAGTGAAATACAAACCTTTCTCAACGGCTCGCACATTCAACAGTGATTGAATTTCAAATAACAAATGTTGCAAATCATGACTGGATTCTTCTAAATCGATTTTTCCTGCTTCAATTTTGGAAATGTCTAATATATTGTTGATTAACTCAAGCAAATGCTCACTACTGCGAACAATGATGCTTAAATCTTCTGCTTGGTCATGAGAAATGGTGACATCATTACGCAATCGCCGAGAAAAGCCCAAAATAGCATTCAAAGGTGTTCGCAACTCGTGGCTCATGTTTGCGAGAAAAACGCTTTTCGTTTTATTCGCCGATTCCGCTACATTTTTAGCTTGTTCTAATTCTGCGGTGCGTTCTTCAACCAAAAGTTCCAAATGATTACGGTAAGCGGTCAATTCTTCTTCAATTTTGATGCGCCCTGTAATTTCATTTCGGAGTTGATTGTTAGACGCTTCGAGTGAGAAATAGGGACTTTTCACTTCAGACGTGAATAAACCTTTATAAATCAATAAAAATGCGATGATTTTATAAATGTGTCCAATCACGTTATAGCTATCAAAAACACTTTTGTAATGAGCAAAAACGCCTTCACTAAAAATTAAAATCACAAAGGCAAACAGGAAATAAGACAGCTGTTGATTTTCCGTTTTGATAATTCGTCGCCAATAAATAGCAATACTCAAACACAGCAAAAACATAATGACGTATTCGCTATTGGTCTTAAATGGCGTTACGCCAACACCTTGAATAACCGTAACGGGAACGTAATCTGGAAGAAATGTGATACTGGCAATCAGAAAAAGCGAAATACTGAGATTGATGAGCATCAATACGGTTTTTGATAAGTAGGACGAGTGACTTTTCGGATAAACATACGCGCTTGCAAGAAAACCCATCGCCATAAACATCCGCGCCGCAACCCAACACTGACTTGCCTTGGTCAGTATGTTTGGCGTAATAAAATCAGGCATTCCCGAATATGTTAAGGCATGACTAAAATCGATTAGCCCCATACCAAAGAAAATCGTACTGAGAAATAAGGCGTGGTGGTTTTTGGATTGGTCGTATGTGTACCAACCTACGCCAAAAATGGAAAATGAAACAACAACGCTGAAAAATTCTGCCACATTGTGAAACGCCAAATAATTGGTTTTTTCCATTACCCAATAAAGTCGATCAGGAAATGATTGCACCACCAAAAACGGCAAGAGAGATGCGATAAAAACCAACCCCATCTTGGTCGTAAGCGAAAATGATTTGAACATAATTAACCTCACTGGACGTGACGGGTTTAAAAATTGTCGCTAGCAAATAATTGAATGCCGCGTAGTTCACCACTTCCGCGAATATATTCGATACGGGGAGGATTATGCAATGTTTTTTAAGGGGAATTTTTGGATAATGAGTGGCAAGTTACAACTTACTTTACAGTCTCTCATTTTCTCTTTGGACTAACACAAACAAACCGCCCCTTCGTTTTGCACAAGAGAGCGGTTTTTATCGTTAAACTGACAATTTACAAAATTGGGTTAATACCTGTGAGTTCAATTTGTAGCGTTGTAGCACTGGTTACAAAATGTGCCGAAGACGATTGATCTGAAAAATTCAAAATCGTGCCGTTGCTGTCATCTTGAATGCCGATATTGGCTATTTTTGAAGTCCCAGACAGCACATCAAGCGAATTTCCAACGGTCACAAAGCCATAATCGGCAAATTTACCTGCAAAATTCACTTGTTCCACATTGGCATCCACCGTTGTATTGGTTGCCGATGCTGAAAGTCCAACGGTGTCAGTGGATGCTAACGAACCATAAACACTGACTGAATTACCACCAACGGTGATTGGATTTGCCGACACGCCTGCGAGATAAACGCCCGCTTTTTGTAAAATCGCTAGCGGAATATCATCGGCGGGAACGATTTTGTTAGTAACGGCAATCGTGGCATTGCTAAAACTTGCCGAACGCAAACCATCCGCAAAACCAAGTAACGTACCGTTACTATCATCTTGTACGAATACTTGTGCCACAACTGTAGAATTATTGACGACTTTCAAACTGTTACCTTGTTGCTCAAACGTGTAATCGGCAAATTTTCCCGCCAAATTCACTTGCTCCACATTTTGGTCAATCACTACGTTGCTAGCTCCCGATTTTAACGTCAACACTTCACGCATTGATGCACCAAAAACTTGCGCCGCGCCTGAGGTTAATTCAAATGCGCTGCCATAACCCATAAATACTTTTTCAATCGGCGCAGGAATCGGTGCAGATGTTAATTTTGGCGTAATAATCGGCGTACCTGGATCGAAAATCCCACCGTCAATTTTGCCGTCTAAGTCGAATTTATCCCCGTCAGTGAGCGAAATCGAAACGACTGTTTTTCCGAGTTTTGCATCATAAACGTAAGTAAATGGAATCGACTCCCATGTCCCTGAAACGGTTTGTTTAAGATATTTTTCAACGGTTTGTTTGTCATCTAAATACAGTTTTACGTTTGTTGTTCCGCCTTTGAGATTACCGCGTGCGTCCGTTGTTGATGGCACGTTAGCAAAATTAAATTCAAAGATACCAAATGGTGCCATTTCTTTAGTAATTGGCGTATCAACAACGACTGCATTGCCTTTGCTATCGGTAGCTTCTGTTTTGAAGGTGATTTGTTCATTTTTCACAACAGAAACAGGTTTAACATCTGCTTTAGTTAAAATCTGCCCTTGCGGCAATTCAATCGACAAATACACTTTTGGCGTATCAATGGTGTTTCGCAAGTCTTTTTGCGTTGGCAGCGAAATGACATTTTTTTGGTCAACGTCAGAAATTCCATCACCATTGCCATCACCTTTTACCTTACTTGCTGAAGGTACTTGCATTTCAATGTCTTTTGACACAGGTTTTCCAAATGCAGGTTCAAGTTTTGGCGGCGTTACAATCACAGGTGGTAGCGTCAAAATAGTAGGAAGCGTTATGGAATCTCCGCCATCGCCGCCATTATTTACAGGAACGCTGCCAGTCATGGTTAAAACTATGTCATTTCCAGTGCCACCAACATAACTAATTTTGAAATAATAATTTCCAACTTGAATCGTTGAACCTTCGGCTTTGTTTGCAAAAGTGCCTGCTATTAAATCAAGCGGATTTGCATCATCATTAGCAATCAACGTAATCGTGTCACCTAACACAGGTGTATATCCTGAGGCTAAATTAAGCGATAACGGCGCGTTGCCTAAACTTAAAATTCCTGTTTCAGACATCACCGTTGTGTGATTACCCGTCAAAGTGAAGGTTATTGCATCGTTGTTGTCTAATGCTAAATCTCCTTGCACATCAACGAGTCCAGCACCTGTATTCGTGATTTGTATATCGTTGTTATTTGCTGAATCAACGATAATTTTTTCGCCTGTTCCAAGCGCAGTGGTGATTGCAATTTGTCCTGTTCCAGCGGTAGTAATCGTTTTGCCATTGGCAATACCACTCACACTAATCAAACCCGTGCCATTATTGGCTACAGTAAAACTTGCATCAGCATCTGGACTTGTAATGTTTGTTGCACCGCTTCCTGTTGCAATTAACGTTGCACTGTTATTGATTCCTGTGACAGCAACAGTGCCTGTTCCCGTATTCGCCACCGTTAAATTGCCCGCTGGATTGGTTACAGTTGTCGAACGGCTACTATTTGTTGTAATCGTTGCCTCAGAAATAGGTGCATCAACACTGATACTTCCTGAGCCATTGTTAACAAGCGTCAAGTCGCCTAATGGATTTGAAACCGCTGTGCTGCCTGACGCATTAACAGTCAGTGTTTTGTTTGCGCCTAGCGTCGTAACATTGACATTTCCACTAGCAGAATTGGTCACGCTAAGATTCCCATCTGGAGCAGTGAGCGTCGTAATGCCTGTCGTATTGAGAGTTAGCGTCTTATCATTGTCGAATCCCGTGATATTGAGCGAACCGTTAGCTGAATTATTAACAGTCAAATCCCCCGTTGGATTAGTCACCGTCATCGAACCACTGCTACTACTGGTAAGCGTGCTGTTATTAGGCACGCCAGTAACATCAAGCGTACCTGCACCGTCGTTGTCGAAAGTGACGTTCGTATTGTCGGCAATGTCGACATGAAGCGTTTGGGCGTTCGCCACATCAGTATCAAATTTAATTGGATCTGTGCCACTAGATTTAACCGTACCGCCATTCACACCACTGACATCATTCGCTACAGTAACCAAGCTGGAGCTTAGATTTTCCAGTACGGCAGCACCCGTTAGCGGGTTTCCCGAAAAACTGCTCACTGTAATTGGCGCAGTACCCGTGAAATAAACTGTTACGCCATAAGGCACATTCGTTAAATTGATTGCTCCTGTGCCACTGTTATCGATAGTGACCGATGACAAGTTGCTTAAACCACTTAAATCGACTGTCTGCGACCCACTGCCAAAGGTGTGAATGGTGCTGCCATCAGTCACGCCACTGGTAGTTACTAACCCTGTGCCATTGTTGTAGATATTGGCATTGCCCGCTGGAGCCGTTACGTTGACTGGGTCTGAGCCTGTGATTGTTGCGTTGTTACCTGAATGGAGTGTATTGATAACCACGGTGCCGCTACCCGTGTTGGCTAAAATCACGTTGCCATCAGGGTTGTCCACCGTAATCGAACCAGTACCTGTGGTAGTGATAGTTTTATTCGTGTCAAAACCTGTCACCGTGACGCGGTTGCTGCCCGTATTATCCACTGTCAAATTACCAGTCGGATTTACTACGGTAGTCGTGCCAGTACCGATACCTGTACTGTGAATAGTGCTGCCATTGGTCACACCCGTTACGTTGACCGAACCAGTGTTATCGTTGTCTACAGTTAAATGAGTGTTATTGGCTGCCGCGACAGTAATACCGCTAGGAGTGGTCAGATCTGAATGAACGGTAATTGACCCTGTACCTTGCGTGGTAATCGTTGAACCATTGATTGCACCGTTTACCGTTGTCATACCTGTTCCCGTGTTATTCACGGTCACATTTCCATCTGGATTTTGAACGGTTGTGCTTGTGGTACCTGTGGCGTTCACTGACGTGCCGTTATTTACGCCTGTAGCCCTCAATTCACCGCTACCTGTGTTATGCAAGGTCACACTTCCAGCAGGATCATCCACATTTGTTAAACCTGTTCCTGTCGCATTCACAACTTGATTATTAGGTGCGTGAGTCACTACAACCGTATTGCTACCAATGTTATGGACAGTCATTGTGCCGCTATCAGGTGTATCTAAAATGATTCCACCACTGCCGTTACTGTTTGCTGTATTGGTAAGTGTCGCACCATTATCTAAACCAGTTACACGAAGAGGATTTACGCCTGTATTTTCGACTGTTAAGGTGCCTGAGCCAATTGGATTATTGATATTGGTAATCCCTGTTGCGCTATCGCCTGTGTTTTTAATGGTACTGCCAGTTGTTACGCCATTAACAGTGATAGTTCCCGTGTTGTCATTATCTAATGTTAAATTTTGATTTGCCGCCGCATTTACGGTGATGGCATTGCCTGAGGTTAGAACAGAATTAACTGTGATAGCTCCCGTACCTTGAGTAGTAATGTTTTTCGCATTGCTTGTGCCTGTCACGGTTACAACACCCGTTCCCGTATTGTTAACAACAACATCTCCTACCGAGCTATCAACTGTGGTTGCGGTGGTACCTGTAGAAGTCACCGTCGCGTTATTGATTGCACCTATTACTTTTAACGAACCTGTCCCCGTATTGTTTAATGTCAAATTTCCTGCTGGACTGCTAACTGTTGTATTGCCAGTTCCAGACGTTGTAACCGTTTTATTGGCTAACAATCCCGTTACGGTATCTAAGCCCGTACCAGTGTTGATAACGGTTAAATTTCCATCTGGGCTGCTAATTGTTATAGGTTGCGTGCCAGTTGTGGTAATGGTTTTGCCATCATTAAACCCTGCAACCGACACATTTCCTGAGCCTGTGTTATGTATCGTTAAATCACCTGCTGGGTCATTTACAACAGTAGAACCACTTGTACCCGTCGTAGTAATGGTTTTGCCATCGAGTACACCTGTGAGAGTAACCGTATTTGTCCCTGTCGTGTTAATCGTTGCATTTCCATCAGGACTACTAACAGTAATTGCGCCTGAGCCTGTTGTCGTTAATGTTTTTGCATCGTCAAAACCTGTCACTGAAACCGTATTTGTTCCCGTGTTATTGATCGTAAAACTGCCCACGGGATTGGTAACGGTTGTAGAACCTGTGCCACTGCCTATGCTTTTGATTAAACCGTTTTCAATAAGCCCTGTAATCGAAACACTGCCCGTTCCATCATTATCAACCGTGACATTGTTTTGATTTGCGCTTGCATCAATCGTAATGGCATTTGGCGTACTTAATACCGAATTCACGACAATAGACCCCGTGCCTTGTGCAGTCACTGTTTTTCCGTCAATTGTGCCGCTAACAGTCACTGTGCCAGTGCTTGTATTGTTTACAGTCACATTGCCAGCGGGATTATTTACCGCACTACTGTTTGCACCTGTGGTTGTAACCGTTTTTCCATCCGCCACACCAGAAGTTGAAAGTGTGCTTGTTGATGTATCGTTTTTCAGCGTGACATCACCCGCTGGATTTACAACATTCACATTCCCCGAGCCTGAACCATTACTGGTGACGATTTTTCCATCAACCAAATTGTTGACTGTAATAGAGCTAGTTCCGTTATTTGTAATGGTAGTATCACCAGCAGGATTTGAAAGAGTGATAGCTCCCGTGCTAGTTCCGCCGATTTTGATTGTGCCGTTATCGCCAACGGGTGTGACGCTGACCGTACCAGTTCCTGTATTCGTAATAGTTAAATCAGCAGCAGGTTGACTGTCGTTTATCGTAATTCCTGGATTCGCAGAAGTCACAATGACAATTGGTCCATTTCCTTGTGGCGTGACGGTGCTTCCCGAATTTGTACCCGTAACGGTTGTAATACCTGTGCCGTTATTGATAACTGTCACACCGCCTTGAGGATTTGCCACCGTGATAGGACCATTCCCTAAAGTGGTAACTGTAGTGCCAGTATCAGGGCCATCGACTGTGACTGTGCTAGTTGCAGGGTTTGGATTATCGTTGGTAACAGAGATATTGCCAGCGGGTTGCGAAATGGTAATCGGAGCGGGCAAACCAGTGAGCGTGATAACGCCAGGGTCATTAGCTACATTTGCTGGAGAAATAAATCGAACATCGGATGTGAAAATGGTAGAAGGCGAACCAGCGGTGATTTTTACTCGTACCAGTTTATTTTCTTCGGTCGCTGTTGGTGCAAATGTGCTTGCGGTCGCGCCGCTTATATCTGTCCAAGCGTTATTCGTGGTGTTGTAGTATTGCCATTGATAGCTTTTAGAAACACCTGCTCCGCCGTCATCAACATCGGAAATGGTATTTGTTGCCGTGAGCGTTTGTGTAACACGCGAAGTGCCTGTTGCCGTTACTGTTCCAGTTGGTGCATCGTCGGCGTAAGTAACGTTAAAAGTTACCGTTCCCGTTGCAGATAAAGGACCTGAATCTGTTGCCGTGTAAGTTATTTGTGCTGCTTGTTGTGTGCCTTTTAAAGCCGCATTAGTGGATGCGGTATAAGACATCGACGTACCAGAAACCCCCGTACCACTGTATGTAAGAGAGGTGGATGCGGTTTCTGCATCGGTGACTAAACTTGAAAGATTAACAGAGGTTGAAGTCCCTTCATTTAAGGTAACGGATGTATTGCTTGCAACGGGAGCAGTATTGGCTGGAGCTGCTTTGCTAATTCCAATTGTGTAATTTCTACTGCCACCCAAGGTAAATGTTAGCGTTGAAGGTAAATTCGCATTATTCCAGTCAATGCGTGCCGCTATATCAAAATCGAGTACAGAAGAACTGCTATTCCTATCTAATGGACCGTTATCTGTTGCCTGATCACTGGGAAATGCTGTTGGTACGAGAGTCTTCAGTTCTGTCCATGTATACCAATTTCCTACAGTTAATGCGTTTCCTCCGTCAGCTACTTTGCATTGAAAAACAATATCTGCTCCCGTTGACCCTGTATCTGCAGAAACAATTGGCACTAGTGTAATAGGAGTAAATTGAAACTCGGTAGCCTGAAAATAGTTATGCAGGTCATAGCGTATTAGCGAGGTATCAGTTCCTTGCTGAATAGTGGCTGCGCCACCCGTAGCAACAAGAACTGACGCAAAAGAATCGATAGTTAAATTTTGCGCTTCAATACTCCCGATGTGCGTCTCTAACTGCCAATCACCACCCAGCGCAGTCGCTCCCGTCAAATCATCCGATGCCGCCACATCTGCATGGGTAAAATCCGCAATTTGTTTGACGAAGGCTTGTCCTTGTTCACCTTGTGCCACGTTACAACCATAAAACAACAAATCTCCATCTGTCGTGAGTTTTTGCCCAAGTTGCTGTAATTGTGTTTTGTATTGTTCAATGTTTTGACTATTCAGCGTGAGATTGCCCAGCTTTAACGTACCGCTACTGCCATGCCCTAAAACATGGATGGCATCGATATTTGTGCGCCCTGTTAAAAACGAGAGCATTTGTTGCAAACCATCACTCGAGCCGTCAATGATATGAACTTCTGCATCAGCAGAAATGTCATTTAACAGCGTTTGATAATCTGTAAGATTACTATCGATAAAAACAATTTCATTGCGTGTAGTCATCATTATTTTTCCTAAAAAATGAAAGTTAATTTTTAGAAAAATTATGATGGACAGCGTTTAAAAAGACCTTTGCTTTGTTCTACGCCGAATTGCTTTTCTTCTACGCAAAACAGCAAATTTCTACGAAACAGAATTTTTTTCTACGAATTATGGAAATTGCTATACAAAATCGAATCCACCAAATAAAAAAGCAGGTCAGTTAAACACCTGCCTGCTTTTTTCAGTTTAAAAATGATTTAACCAACTCGATGGATTTATCTTGTAAGGCTCATAGAACCATTTCGATTATAAAATATGAGAAATTCCTGTAATTTCAATATGTAATGGCGTTTCAGCTGTAGGTTGAACAAACGTTGCAAAACGAACTCCATCAACAAAATTCAAAATCGTGCCGTTGCTATCATCTTGAATCAAGATATTAGCAATTTGCGTTGTACCAGACATCACATTTAAAGAATTCCCCACTGGTATAAAACCATATTCAGTAAATTTACCCGCAAAATTCACTTGTTCAACATTGGAATCCACTATTACGTTTGTTGCAAAAGCGGAAATTCCAACGGTGTCAGCGGATGCTAACGAGCCATAAACGTTGACCGAATCACTACCAACGGTGAGTGGATTTACGGAATCGCCCGCGAGATAAACGCCCGCTTTTTGCAAAATGGCTAGCGGAATATCATCAGCAGGAACGATTTTGTCAGCAACGGCAATCGAGGCATTGCTAAAACTTGCCGAGCGCAAACCATCCGTAAAACCAAGCAATGTTCCGTTGCTATCATCTTGCACGGCAATTTTTGCCACAATTGTAGAATTATTGATGACTTTCAAGCTGTTGCCTTGTTGCTCAAATGTGTAATCGGTAAATTTTCCCGCCAAATTCACTTGTTCCACATTTTGGTCAATTACTACGTTGCTAGCTCCCGATTTTAACGTCAACACTTCACGCATTGATGAACCAAATACTCGCGCTGCGCCTGAGGTTAATTCAAATGCACTGCCATAGCCCACAAACACTTTTTCAATTGGTGTGGGTAATTCCACAGGAATCGGCGCAACTGTTAATTTTGGCGTGATAATCGGAACACCTGGATCGAAAATTCCACCGTCAATTTTGCCATCTAAATCGAATCTATCGCCGTCTGTGAGCGAAATTGAAACAACTGTCTTGCCCAGTTTTTCGTCATAGGCATAAGTAAATGGAATCGACTCCCACGAACCTGAAACTGTTTGTTTGAGGTATTTCTCAACGGTTTGCTGATCATCCAAATAGAGTTTTACATCTGTTGTTCCACCTTTGAGATTACCGCGTAAATCAGTTGTTGATGGTACGTTAGCAAAATTAAATTCAAATAATCCAAATGGTGCTGTTTCTTGAGTAATTGGCGTATCGACAACCACTGTATTGCCTTTGCTATCGACAATCTCATTTTTGAAGCTGATTTGTTCATCTTTCACAACAGAAACGGGTTTGACTTCTGCTTTGGTCAAAATCTGCCCTTGCGGTAATTCAATCGACAAATAGACTTTTGGTGTATCGATTGTTTCTCGCAAATCTTTCTGCGTTGGCAACGAAATGACATTTTTTTGATCAACGTCAGAAATACCATCACCGTTACCGTCACCTTTTACTTGGCTTGCTGAAGGTACTTGTGATTCAACGTCTTTTGACACAGGTTTTTCAACAACGGGCGTAGGTGTTGGAACAGGCACGGGGGTTGGCACTGGTTCAGGTGTAGGTGTAGGTGTAGGTGTAGGTGTAGGTGTAGGTGTAGGTGTAGGTGTAGGTGTAGGTGTAGGTGTAGGTGTTGGCGGATTAGTTGCCGTTAAATTGTATGTTGCCGTTGTGGGGGCAACCACAATGCCGTCAGTCACAGAAACGCTAACTATTGCAGCACCTGCGTTACTTGCCGTAAAAGTGGCGGCGGCTAAGGCTGTATTGATTGTGGCGGCTGAAACTGTGAGGTGAATGCCTGCTGTAATTAGGTCGGCATCCGTCACGTCACCAATCG
>JAQTXN010000056.1 GCA_028688755.1 Methylococcales bacterium
AGTGGTAGCACCTGGTATTTTAGCGATGCTGGTAATGAACGCCGCGATAGGTAGCGTAGGCAGCATCATCAGCCGGGGCTATTATTTCCGCAGCATGGAAAATTGGCTGCTAGCACCCTTGAGCATGACGGCACTAATGCTAGCCTGGGTGACTGGTTCGGCGTTGGCGGCAACGCTAGCGGGTTTGGTTGGCATGCTGCTGGTTTACGCGCTGCTAGGATTGGCACCACAGTCGCTGGGGCTGACTTTGATTTGCCTGCTGTACGGTGCAATGGTGTTTTCCTTATTCGGTGTCGTCGGTTACACTCTTCCCGAAACGCCAGCCAAGGCACAAAACGTGTTGTCGTTTTTATTACTACCGATGATGTATCTCGGCTGTACCTTTTTCAGCTATGAAATGCTGGAGCCGCCTTGGAATCTCGCAGCACTGCTGATGCCGACCACCTATCTTAGCGGAGCCTTGCGTATTGTTTACGGCAGCCATTCATCTACCCTTGAACCAACACTTATCGCCGTCGGCGGAATTTGCGCGTTATTGTTGTTATTCGCAATTGCTGACTGGTCATTTAGACGCAGATTTCGCGATTTTCTCTGGTAACAGATAGCGGAAAAATAAGTCATATCCCCTATCTTGTGTTTTTTCACTCAGTAAGTTGTTTAGATAAGCAGTTAAGTTATTGAAATTTAATCAATGTGACATTGGCATAAGTCCTGCAATTTCAGCACAAATAATATGCTGACAAAGGACTCTCGATTATGCCAGAAAAAATATCCTGCAATATTTTGCAGGTTTGGTTTCAACATTATTCATCCGATTTGCTGGTCTTTTTTTGTCGAAAGGTTGGCGAATCAGATGCCGATGACCTAGTCCAAGAAGTTTATCTTCGTGCGCTGACTTATCCTCTATCATCGGCTATTCTCAAGCCTCGCGCTTTTTTATTCAGGATAGCTACTAATCTGGTTGTCGACCATGTCCGCAAACAAAGTTACCGCCAACACGACAATTATGAAGAGATTGAATGCAGAACCATTACCACAATGCTGGGACCAGAAGATAGTGTATGTGGGGCGCAACGCTTGAAAAAATTTCGTGATGCTCTAGCACAATTGCCAGCAGACCACCGACAAGCATTTTTGCTAAATCGTTTCGACGGTTTGTCGCATGTGGAAATCGCCCAATTTATGGGAATTTCCGACAAGACAGTACAGCGTTACATTGCTAAAGCTTTCGATCATTGCCTGAGTTACCTTGAGTTTTAAGGGATGAACAATAGACGATATAACGTTTTAAAACGGCTCTTCGCAAGTATAATGTTGGCTTATCAGATAATAATAACAATCAATAATTTATGATAAAACAACAGCAGTCCAGCACCATTCGTCAACAAGCCATCGACTGGTTGGTACGCAAGCAATCTGGTACTTTCGCCGTTGCCGAGAGACAGAGATTTGAACAGTGGCTTGCCGCAGATTCTTTACACCGCCGTATCTATGAACAAGTAGAGCGCGTTTGGTTAGATTTACCTTACCCACAAACGGAATTATCCACTGCCCGTAAAAAATCAAGCTGGTTAAGCGTGTTGCCTAGAAATCTGGTCTTGGCTAGTGCAGCAGCTAGTCTGTTGTGTGCTATCGGACTTGGTACCAGAGAAGGCTGGCCTTTAATTGATGGTCGCGTGTTTCAAACTGCAAAAGGCGAGTTACAACAAATAACCCTGAGTGATAACTCGCTAATTGAACTTAACTCGGATACCCAGCTCGCTGTCCATTATAGTTGGTTTGGTCGGTCGCTAGAGCTGGTGCGCGGTGAAGCATTGTTCAGTGTGGCACCTGGTAAACTACGCCCATTTGAAGTATCGGCTGGAGGCGGTAAGCTTCGCGACATCGGCACCCGTTTTGATGTCGCCATTGGCTCTTCAGCAAACAAGATTTCGGTACTGGAAGGCGCGATTGATCTTAATTTACTGGCGACAGGCGAGCAACGTCAAACCAAAGCAGGTCAGGTAATAACCTATAATGCCGCTACCATCCTTTCCGAACCCATAGCTGCCGATGTTCAAACCTTTGCCGCTTGGCGAAACCACAAGCTCATTTTTCGAAATACAAAATTATCGGAAGTAATTAAAGAGCTAGAGCGGTATCATCCTGTGCATATCCGTCTTGCCGATTCATCCCTTGGCGGTTTGACGCTTGGCGGGATTTTCGATAATAACGATCTTGGTCGTTTTCTCTCCACCCTAGAAGCGGTTTTACCCGTTGACATCAAGCGCGAAAAAAACGGCGACGTTATGATTAACCACAGTAAATCCTAATCCACCGCCATCAAGTTATAAGTTGAACATTGTTTATTATCCGCAGTGATGGTGTTGCCCTCTAACACTTAACTGAGCTAACGGTTCGTCTTGCAAAATTTCAATCAAACCTTCTTTGCTCAGTTCTAAAATCGCCAAAAATGTCACGACTACGCCGTGTTTGCCTTCTTTAACGGTGAATAAATGGGTAAAAAGCATTTCTTTCACCTCTGACAAACGCAACAAAATCGCGCTCATGCGTTCTCTCACCGACAACGGCTCTTTGATAATATGATGATGAGCGGTTTGCTCAGTGCGTTTTAAAACCTGCTGCAAAGCTCGAAGTAATTCATTTAACGTCACATCAGGCAAATTTTCGGGCAGCGTTAAATTTGCGACTTCAACATCAGGCAAAAAGATTTCACGTTCTAATCGTGGCAATAAATCAATTTCTTGCGCGAGAGTTTTGATAATTTCGTAAGCCTGCAAACGGCGAATTAACGTTGCTCGTGGGTCATCATCTTCAGCTTCAATTTCACTTGGACGCGGCAACAATAAACGCGATTTAATTTCAGCCAGCAACGCCGCCATGACCAAATAATCTGCCGCCAGTTCGATATTCAACGCTTCCATTAAGCGAATATATTCAACGTATTGCCGCGAAATTTGTGCGATGGGAATGTTTAAAATATCGACGTTTTGTTTGCGAATTAAATACAGCAGTAAATCCAAAGGGCCTTCAAACGTATCGAGCAGAATTTCTAACGCATCGGGCGGAATGTATAAATCTTGCGGTACATCATGAAATGGCGTGCCGTTTAGTATGGCAATGGCTGGTGTTTCGTCGCTCAATTACAGCCCCGCGAGTGTAAAAAACCATTGTTCCAAAATATATTTTGGATAGCCTAAAAGCACGCCTAACACGTTGAAATAGAGCATTGCCATCAAAATGACAAAACCAAAACGTTCGAGTTTGTTAAATTGCCACGCCCAATAACTCGGCAACATTCCTGACAAAATCCGACTGCCATCAAGTGGCGGAATGGGCAACATATTGAGTAGCATCAAGATTAAGTTAATCGAAATCCCCGCCACTCCCGAATAAATCAACGGCATGGCAATCGATTCATTTCCCGAACCAAACGTTACACCAATTCGCGCCACCAATGCCCAGCCAATTGCCATCAATAAATTTGAGACAGGTCCTGCAAGCGCGACAACAGCCATATCTTGACGCGGCTTTTTAAAATATCGCGGGTCAACAGGTACAGGTTTTGCCCAACCAAAAATAAAGCCCGTTCCTGTAATTAACAGCAAGCCTGGCAAAATAATCGTACCGACTAAATCAACGTGTTTAAGTGGGTTTAGCGTCAAACGTCCAAGCATTGAAGCGGTATTGTCGCCATATTTTTTTGCTATCCAACCATGCGCGACTTCATGCACCGTAATGGCAAAAATGACAGGCAAAATCCAAACTACAATCCGTTGGATTAACGTGAGTTCGTTCATCATTGTTTGTACCTCAATCATTAAGCAAGCATTGGGGCAAGCCCTTTGCCCTGACGGACGATTTCACAATTGTTGCCTGTGCAATCAATAATCGTCGTTGGGTCATATTCAACAACGCCGCCATCGATAATTAAATCAACCAAATCGTCTAATCGTTCACGAATTTCGTACGGGTCGCTTAATGCGTCACTATCGGGCGGCAAAATCAACGTTGTTGTCATTAACGGTTCACCAAGTTCATCGAGTAATTTTTGAGCAATCGCATTTTTCGGAATACAAATTCCAATCGTTTTTTTCTTTGGATGTTGCAAGCGACGAGGCACTTCTTTGGTTGCTTCTAAAATAAAGGTGAACGCATCAGGCGTGAGGGATTTAATTAAACGAAATGCCTCATTGCCAATTTTGGCAAAACTGGACACTTGCGTTAAATCTTTGCAAACCAAGGTGAAATTATGTTTGTCATCGAGTTGCCGAAGACGGCGAATTTTGTCTAGCGCATTTTTATCGTCTAACTGACATGCGAGCGCATAAGCCGAATCTGTGGGATAAATGATGACACCGCCGTTGCGAATTACTTCAATTGCACGATGAATCAAGCGAGTTTGCGGGTTTTCGGGATGAAGTTCGAGATAAAGTGCCATGATGTTAGCCTTGAATAATCCAGCCGTTTTTGAGTGCGATTTCTAAAAATGCCGCGACATCGTTTTCTAAACCTGTTGTTTGAAAAAGCGTTTCTAAATCAGAAACAAATTGTGAAAAAGTTCGTGTGCCATCGCAAAGTTTCAAAATTTCCGCTGAACTTTGGTTTAATTCAACCATGCCTTCTGGGTACAAAATAACAAATTTTTGTTGTGCTTCTTCCCATTGCAAACGGTGCATCGGAGAAAAAGAAATCGGTAAATCTGGGTGTAAAGTCATAACAATTCGATTAAGTTTAAAGTGAGATTGAAGGTGAGTCTTGGTAACGTCAGGTCACATTAAATTATCGCTCACGTTTAAGCAACAAATCCTGCGGTGTTATCTGGGAAAAAATTTCAGGCGGCGTTAAGCAATCAGGCACATATTTTTGCGTCCAAATAACCAATTGCTGCAAAACAGGCAATAAATCCGCACCTTTTTCCGTTAAAAAATACGCATACCGCGTGGGTCTGTCTTGATATGGCTCTTTAATCACAATGCCATTTTCTTCTAATAGCCGTAACCGACTGGCGAGAATGTTAGTTGGAATGCCCTCAGGCGAACTTTGAAAATCGCCGTATTTGCTTTTCCCCATGCACAAATCACGCACAATAACCAAACTCCATTTATCGCCAATTAAATCTAGGGCAATAGAAAGCGGGCATTTTGAACGATATTCTTCTGTTGTTTTTTTCATCAATTAAGTCAATTTTGAATTTGTAAAAATAGTTACTTGCAAAAAGCAAGTTTACATGCAATCATATAGTCACTTGTAAAAAACAAGCAACTATTATTTCCACTATTTTTTGGAGTTTTGCATGAAACTGTATCACTTTCCCATTTCGCCCAATTCTCGCCGAGTTGTCGCCGTATTACATCATTTAAATTTAGAGTGCGAATTACAAACACTTGATTTAATGCAAGGCGAACAAATGCACCCGAGATTTTTAAATTTAAACCCCAATCACATGATTCCTACCTTAGTGGACGGCGATTTTGTGTTATGGGAATCGAATGCCATCATGCAATATCTGTGTTCTAAAGCCCCAAATAATACGTTATTTCCCGCCAATCCGCGCATTCAAGCAGATATTGCACGCTGGCAGTTCTGGCAAACGGGACATTTTGGCAGTGCTTGTGGCACTTTTATTTTTGAACATTTGATTAAGAAACTTCTTAATCGAGGCGAAGCCGATGCCGTAGAGTTGCTAAAAGGTGCGGAGAAATTCCGTCGTTTTGCCGATGTTTTAGAAGGTCATTTGAAAGGACGTGATTGGCTGGTGGGCGATGCGGTGACGCTTGCAGATTTTTCAGTGGGTTCGCTTTTAGATTTAGCAGAGATGGCGAAATATCCAATGGACGGTTATGTTGAGATTCCACGTTGGTACAGTGCGATTGAGCAATTACCTGCGTGGCAAAGTTCTGCGCCAAAAAATTTCATGTAATTTTCGTTTTTCACACTCATAGTCAATAAGGAGTTTTATGTCTAATCATTCAGTTGTCATCGTAACAGGCGTGTCATCGGGTATCGGGCGCGTAGCCGCAAAAAAGTTTGCTCAACAAGGGCATCAAGTGTTTGGTACGGTGCGTAACATTGCTAAAGCACAGCCAATCCTTGGCGTAGAGTTCGTGGAGATGGATGTTTGCGACGAAACATCTGTTCAAAAAGGTATTCAAACTATCATGGATCGTGCTAAACGAATCGATGTACTCGTCAATAACGCTGGTTTTTTGCTTTCGGGTTCAATTGAAGAAACATCAATTGACGAAGCGGCATCGCTGTTCGACACCAATGTATTTGGCATCTTGCGTACAACAAAGGCGGTGCTTCCACACATGCGAGCGCAAGGTTCGGGAAGAATCGTCAATGTCAGTTCAGTGTTAGGCTTTTTGCCAGCCCCTTACGCGGGAATTTATGCCGCATCCAAACACGCCGTTGAAGGTTTATCAGAGTCGCTAGACCATGAAGTGCGTCAGTTTGGCATCCGCGTGGTACTGGTCGAACCTGGTTATACCAAAACCCATATAGATAACAACGCGCCACAGGCAGCCAATTTGATTTCAGCTTATGATGACGAACGCGGTCGTGCATTGAAAACAGTTCATGAAAGTATGAGTAAAGCACCAGAACCCGATGGCGTAGCGAATACGATTGTCGAGGCGGCTTTGGGCAAATGGAAAATGCGCCGTCCTCCTAAAGGTCAGGCGGCATTATTGAGCAAATTACGCCGTTTCATGCCCGTATGTCTTGTGGATTCAAGTATCAGGAAGGATTTTGGATTAGGTTGAAGGCGGCGTGTCAAAACGTGCAATGCCTTCTAATAACGTTGCTAATGCGGATTCAATCGGATTTTCTCCGAATTTTTCAGGTACAAGTAGCCCATTTATGGCAAGCATGGTTAAACCATGAACCGTTGCACAACATGCGGCGGCTTGTCCGTGAATGGGACGAATCTTGAAAACGCCTTTTTCCTGACCACGCTTTAGCAATGTAATCAGGATATTCAATGTCGCCATGGCGCGTTCCTCCTCTTTCTTTCCTGCATCGGCACTAAACATGAGCTGATATAACGCTGGATTAGAAATACCAAACTCAATGTAGGCTTTTCCAATAGCAATCAAGTGTTCTTCTATGGGTAAGTTTTCTTGTATTACCGCAGTGAATTGCTCCCCCATTTTCTCGAAGCCAACTTCTGCCAATTCTTCCAGCAAGGCGGCTTTGTCTGGAAAGTGTCTATAAGGTGCCGCGTGACTTACGCCTGCGCGTCTTGCTATCTCTCTTAACGTAAATTGCAACCCCTGCTCTTCTTGGAGAATACCTAATGCCGCTTCAATCAAAACTCTACGAAGGTCACCGTGGTGATATGGCTGGCTGTTGGACACTGTCATCTTTTCTAATCCTATTGATATTTTTTATAAGTCTATCAAAAAACGCCATCGTCAACGCAACATTGTTGACAGAGAAAACATTGTTGACACGAAAAACATTAAACGATAGCATGTTGATGTTTTCACTAGAAACATTGAAAAGGCATATTCGCAACCGCTCACCCATTTAAAACCTAATTAGGATTATCAATGGCTACCAATACATTTCGTTTGTTCACGCTTGGGGCGTATTTGTTCTTGTTAATGGGATGTTCTCATCAAGAACCTGAAACCAAATCAACAATCCGCCCCGTCAAAGTCTTTCGAGTCGGCTATAACCATTTAGAAAGTGCGACCTCTTACGCGGGCGAAGTACGCCCCCGTTTTGAAACAACCTTATCATTTCGTGTGGCAGGCAAAATTATCGCTAGACCTGTTGAGATTGGAGACTTTGTTAAAAAAGGACAAGTATTAGCAAAATTGGATGTCAGCGATTTTCAACTGGCAGTACAAGCATTGCAAGCCCAGATTAAATCTGCCGTTGCCGATAGGGATTTTTCCAAAGAAGATTTGAATCGTTACCGCGAATTGTTAGCGCAAAAAGTGATTAGTCCGCCCGATTTTGACCGCCATCAAACGGTATATACCAACGCGCAAGAACGTGTCGCCTCACTCGAAGCCCAGTTAAAACAAACTACAAACCAATTGCAATACACGGAATTAGCCGCCGACCGCGATGGTGTTGTCACGGCGTTGACCGTTGAAAAAGGGCAAGTGGTCGCCGCAGGTCAGCCTGTGGTTAAACTGGCGCAACTCGATGAAAAAGAAATTCATTTCGACATCCCAGAACAGCGCGTTGCGGACATCAAAACCGAACAGCAAATCGATGTTACTTTGTGGTCAGATGACAAGCAAAAATTCAAAGCAAAAATTCGAGAAATCAGCGCCACGGCGGATTCAGCCAGCCGTACTTATCGCGCAAAAGCCACGTTGCTAGATGGACAAGAACAGGCGCGTTTGGGCATGACTGCAACTGTGTGGTTTACGTCGGATAAAAACAACCAAATTGTTGCGCCACTTTCAGCCATCTTCACGTCTCAAGACCAACCCACGCAACAAAAAGTGTGGTTAGTCGATGAAGTCAATCAAAAGGTGAACGCCGTTCCCGTGCAAATGGGTGTGGCATTGGCAGATGAATTGACGACGGTGACAGGACTTAACGCAGGACAACTCATTGTGAGTGCAGGTGTGCAACGTCTCAAGGAAGGTCAAACTGTTCGTTTGCCAGAATCGAAAACGCTTGTTTCAGGTGTTCAACCATGAAAGATTTTAATTTAAGCGAATGGGCGTTGGCGCATCGCGCTTTTACGGGATTTGTGATGGTGTTGCTGTTGTTGGGCGGCATTTTTGCTTATTTCACCTTAGAACAGCGCGAAGACCCGAAATTTACCTTTCGAGTGATGGTTATTAAAACGTTATATCCTGGTGCAACGGCATTGGAAGTTGAAAACCAAGTCACCGACAGATTGGAGAAAAAACTGCAAGAATTGCCCAGTTTGGATTATTTGCGTAGCTATTCAAAATCGGGGGAATCGGTGATTTTCGTGACACCGCGCGAAGATATTTCTGCCGACCAAATTGCAGGGCTTTGGTATCAAGTGCGTAAGAAAATTTCGGATATTCAAATCACCCTGCCAGCGGGTGTCGTTGGACCTTTTTTCAATGACGAATTCGGCGATACCTACAGTTTGCTGTATGCCTTTTCGGGCGAAGGTTTTAATTATGCTGAACTCAAAGAAGTCGTTGATTCGGCGCGGCAACAACTGTTGCGGGTCAAAGATGTTGAAAAAATTGACCTCATTGGTGTGCAGGACGAAAAAATTTATGTGGAATTCTCTGATAAAAAGCTCGCTGAATTGGGTTTAGACGTGGCAACGGTGGCGCAGATTCTACAAACTCAAAACAATATGGTTCCCGCAGGTACGCTGATTACGCCGCATCAAAATCTACCGATTCGCTTAACAGGTTCGTTTGATTCGGTCAGCGCGTTGGCAAATCTTCCCGTGCGTGTTGAAGGGCGCACGTTTAAAGTGAGTGATTTTGCCAAAGTTAGCCGAGGTTATATCGACCCCGCTGAATTCAAAATGCGTTTCAATGGCAAGGATGTCATCGGTTTAGGTGTGACCATGAATCAAAATGGCGATGTGTTGGCATTGGGCAAATTGCTGGAAAGTGCCATGACCAAAATTGAAGCGAATTTACCGATTGGCGTAGATGTTGAAAAAGTCGCTGACCAATCGAAAGTCGTGAACATCGCGATTGGTGAATTTATGCGTACCTTTTGGGAAGCATTAGCGGCGGTGCTGTTGGTGAGTTTTTTAAGTTTGGGAATGCGGGCAGGTTCGGTTGTGGCGTTAACCGTGCCGATTGTGTTAGCAGGCACATTGCTTTGTATGTTGGTGTTTGGTTTAGAAATTCACCGCATTTCGTTAGGCGCATTGATTTTGGCTTTAGGCTTGTTGGTCGATGATGCCATGATTGCGATTGAAATGATGGCGCAAAAACTTGAACAAGGCTGGGACAGAATGCGTGCCGCCACTTACGCTTACAAAGTCACTGCCTTTCCCATGTTGACGGGGACGTTGATTACGGTTGCAGGCTTTTTGCCCGTCGGTTTGGCGAAATCGTCAGCAGGTGAATATACCGTGGCGATTTTTCAGGTGGTGGGAATTTCGCTAATTCTTTCTTGGCTAGGCGCAGTCGTATTTACGCCCTATATTGGTTATTTAATCCTCAAAGTTACGCCTAACAAGGGGCAAGCGCATCACGAACATTTTGACACCCCTTTTTATCATCGCTTGCGGCAGTGGGTTAATGCTTGTTTGGAATACCGTAAAACGGTTATTTTTGCCACGATTCTGCTATTTGGCGCAGGCGTGGTGACACTGACTAAAGTTCCACAACAATTCTTTCCGTTATCCAATCGCCCCGAGCTGATTGTTGATTTATGGTTGCCAGAAGGCAGTGCCTTTGCACAAACTGAAACCGTAGCGAAACGAATGGAAGCGATTTTTGCTAAAGATGAAGAAATCGCCAGTTATGCAAGCTATATCGGCGGCGGCACGCCTCGGTTTTTCTTGTTGATTGTGCAACAACTGACCAATACCAACTTAGCGGAATTCGTTTTGGTCACGAAAGATAATGTGGCGCGTGAACGGGTCATGCAACGGATTCGGCAAACTTTAGCCACCGACTTTCCTGAAGTACGCGGTCGGGTGGTTCGTCTCAATGTTGGCCCGCCGATGGATTACCCGCTGGTGTTTCGGGTTTTAGGTGAAGATGCCAGCAAGGTTAGAATCATTGCCGAACAAGTGGCAACGATTGTGCGAGAAAATCCTTATACGGTGGACGTGAATGACGATTGGCACGGGCGCATTCCGTCTGTTCGGCTAGTTTTAGACCAAGATAAAGCACGAGCGTTGGGCGTTTCGACCTCTAGTCTTTCGCAAGCCTTGCAGGCGCATTACACAGGCATTCCAGTCGGGCAATTTCGTGAGGACGATAAACTCATTGATATAGTTTGGCGGGCGCAACAGCCGTTACGGATGGGAGTCGATAAATTGCCGAATATCAATGTGCCGACCAGTCAAGGCAAATCAGTTTCCCTGTCGCAATTGGTCAGCACCGAAACGACTTTTGAAGATGGTGTTCGTTGGCGGCGCAACCGTTTCCCCGCCATCTCTGTGCGTGCGGATGTGGTCGAAGGAATGTTAGCTCCCGATGTGGCGGCGCAGATTGAACCAAAATTAGAGGTTTTACGAAAATCTGTGCCTAACGGTTATTTTATTGAGACGGGTGCGGCAAAAGAAGATTCTGGCACGGCGCAAAAATCCATTCTGATTTGGATTCCGCTGGTGGTTGTGGCAACGCTGATTTTGTTGATGATGCAGTTGCAAAATTTAGCGCGAACTTTTTTGGTATTTATCACTGCACCGTTGGGCGTGATTGGTGCGGCGTTTGCGCTGATGCTATTTGGCGCACCATTTGGCTTTGTGGCATTACTCGGAATCATCGCGCTGGCAGGCATGGTTATGCGGAATTCGGTCATTTTAATCGACCAAATCGAGCAGGATGAAAAAGCAGGTTTAGACGCTTGGACAGCCATCGTTGAATCGACAGTTAGACGTTTTCGCCCTATTTTGTTGACTGCCGCCGCCGCGATTCTCGCCATGATTCCTTTATCGCGTAATGACTTTTTCGGCCCGCAAGCCATCGCCATTATGGGCGGGCTAACGGTGGCTACAGTGTTGACGGTGTTTTTTCTGCCTGCACTGTATGCGGCGTGGTTTAAAGTACAGCGCGTAACCCTAAAAACGGGAGAATAGTGATGAACAATAAAATTCATCTTCAACTTGTTGTTTTGTCATTCTTGATTCTGGGCGGTTGTACGCCAACTCGCGTTAGCGATACGGTAAAACTGACCGATGTGGATGGTTGGCATCATGCCCCCGCTGATTCGTCGAGTGCTACAACTGATTTAAAAACATGGTGGCGAGGTTTCCAAGACCCGTTATTGAATGACTTAATCGCGCAAGCCTTAAACGCCAATCACGACCTTAAAATTGCGAAAGCGCGAGTGCGAGAAGCCGCCACAGCAATTACCATCGCCGAATCGGTGCTTTATCCAAGCCTCGATTTTTCACTGTCTGGCGGTCGAGGAAAAAAGATGGAGCAAATTATCGGTGTTCCCAGCGGACAAGGCATTAAATTGGCAATCCCCACTGCGGATGCAGTTAGCGGCGGATTAACCGCGCGTTGGGAAATTGATTTGTTCGGCGGTAGACAGCTCGAAACGGAAGCGGCTATCGCGCAAGCGGCAGGAACAGAAGAAGCCTTGCGAGCCGTTCAAGTTGGATTGTTGGCGCAAGTCGCAACGAATTATTTGGAATTACGCGGTTTGCAAAAACGCATCAGCCTTCAGCAAGAAACGATTGCCGTCCAAAAAGAAAAGCTCAGAGCGTTACAGCTTTTTGAAAAAAATGGATTTGCGACTGCCGCCGATATTGCCAATCAACAAACCTTGCTGGCAACCACCGAATCGGCTTTGCCTGTTCTCACCAGTTCAGCCAAAACATTAACCCATCGAATGGGTGTGTTATTGGGTGAACCTCCTGAAAAGTTTGAAAATCGTTTATCTCAAGCGATGCCGTTACCTGCCACGTTACCTAACATTCCGAAACTTTTACCAGCGGATTTGTTAGCACAACGTCCCGATTTACGGCTGGCAAAAACCGAAGTCACAGCGGCGGCGGCTAATTTGGGGGCGGCGCGTGCTGATTTGTTTCCTAAATTGGTGTTATCGGCAAGCGGAGGACTTGGCGCGGTTGCCGTTGGTGGCTTTTCCACGCTGGCGGAAAGTGTTTATACACTGGGTTCAGGTTTGACCATGCCGATATTTAACGCAGGGCGCATCCAAGCCCACATCACCGCTGTCGATGCAAGGCTTGAGCAAAGCGCGTTAAATTACGAAAAAACGTTTTTGTTCGCATTGGAAGACGTTGAAAATGCGTTTGTGGCACAGTCCGCCGCTAAAGAACGCGAAAAACAATTATCGGAGGCTGAACAGGCGGCAGAAAATGCTTATCAAACTACGGAAGCACTTTATCAACGCGGCGTGAAAGATTATTTATCTTTGCTTGAGGCGCGGCGCAATAAGTTGAGTATCAGTGACGAGAACTTAAAGGTTCAAACTGCAATCAACGTCTCAGTAGTGTCGCTTTATCGAGCCTTTGGCGGCGGGTGGACTATCTGATAAAAACACGCCAGCATGATGAAACGCTGGCGTGTGAAAATTCTTATTTATTTTGCAAGTGCTCGAGCAGTCCTTTGTAGTATTCGAGCATTTGCATCAAAAACGCGATAGCGGCATCAATTTCGTTTTTAATATCGTGAACAAAATTGTGGTGCATAAACGTTTCCATTGTGTAAAACGATAAGCCCATGTAAATGGTATTTAAGCCCATCAAAATCATAATCACTGCCGCAAATTTAAGCATTAAACCTCTAAAATTTGCGTGCATTTTGCCAAAGGCAACACTGATAAATAGCATTGTTGGCAATGTTCCCGCGCCAAACGTTAACATCAACAAACCACCGTCTAAAATCGTTGGCGCAGAAGTCGCTTTGACCGCCATCGCAAACGTCAATGGACAAGGCATTAAACCATTCATCAAACCCGCGAGTGACGCGCCAATAATGCCACCTTTTGTGCGTGAAGCGGCGTAACCTTTGCGAATAAACGCCATCGGCAACAAACGAATCGAACCTTGAAACGGAATCCAGCCCAAAATCCCAAACGCTAAAATGATGACGACTGCGCCGATGAACATTTGCAAAATACTTTGTACTTTGCCGAAAATGCCGCTTGAAACCAGCACCATGCCCATTGCCGCCGCCGCAAAACCAACCATTGTGTAAATGCTGATACGCGCAATTTGATAAAATAAATACGGTAAATAACTGCGTGTTGCGGTCGAATTCATGAAATACCCCGACACTAACGCGCCACACATGCCTAAACAATGTCCGCTGCCGAGTAATCCTGCCATAAACGCCAAGCCATAATCAAAGCCGCCAGAAGCCGCCATGACGTGCATACTGTGATCCATTGTTGAATGATCCATAAATTCTCCTAATAAAAATTGTATGGCTGATTATAACAGCCCTTTCAAAGTGTTTTTTGTTGCCTTGAACCATTAAAATTGGTTGTTTTGAACCATATTCTAAAACCACCCAAATCTAAACTTTAAAAATCATCTTATTTTTCAACAAGTTGAAAATATAACAACGTGGCACGCGAATCGCTCTACAAGAAATAACTATTTATTTTTGTTTTCGTAAAACGAGGTTCTTATGAGCGGTGTTACAACAGCATCTTTACCAGCAACAGGTTTAACAGGTTTAAAAGCGCATTGGCGCGGTGATTTGCTTTCAGGTTTTTTAGTTTTCCTAATTGCCTTGCCATTGTGTTTAGGTATTTCAATGGCTTCAGGTTTTCCACCGTCAGCGGGCATTATCACCGCAATTATTGGCGGTGTGATGGTGTCGCGTTTCAACGGTTCATTCGTCACTATCAATGGTCCTGCCGCTGGTTTAATTGTGGTCGTTTATGACGCAGTGCAAAGTTTAGGCGAAGGCGACGCAATGGCGGGTTATCGTTATGCCCTCGCCGCAATCGTCGTTGCGAGTGTGATTCAAATTTTACTCGGTGTATTCAAAGCAGGACGTTTAAGTTCCTTTTTTCCCGCCTCTGTTGTTCACGGAATGCTTGCCGCGATTGGCATCATTATCATGGCAAAACAAATTCACGTCGTTTTAGGCGTTACGCCCGAAAAAGGGAGTTTATTTTCAACTATCGCGCAAATTCCTCACAGTTTTGCAAATTTGAATTTGGAAATTGCGATTATTGGTTTTGCGGGTTTGGCAATTCTTATTATTTGGTCATTGATTCAAGATAAAACCTTAAAAATGATTCCCGCACCATTGGTTGTGGTGTTAATGGGGATGTTTTTCGCGCACTATTTTGAATTGGAACATGAACACATTTATTTGCTCACACCAGAACATACGCCAGCAGCTGAAGTAGGGCCTAAATTTTTAGTCGCCATTTCAGAGAATTTCACCTCGAGTTTTTACTTTCCAGATTTTGGTAAATTTTTCACCGTTGAATTTTGGGAAGCGGTTGTGGCAATTGCGCTGGTTGGCAGTTTAGAAAGTTTATTAAGTGCGATGGCTGTTGATAAATTAGACCCTTACAAACGTCATTCTAATTTAAACAAAGATTTAACTGCTGTTGGCGTGGGCAATTTAGTTGCGGGTTCAATCGGTGGTTTGCCGATGATTGCCGAAATCGTACGTAGCTCTGCTAACGTCAATAATGGCGCAAAAACGCAATGGGCAAACTTTTTTCACGGTTCATTTTTATTGGTCTTCGTGGTTTTCTTCCCTCACTTAATTCACAGTATTCCGTTAGCCGCGCTTGCATCACTGTTGGGTTTTACAGGTTTTCGTTTAGCGTCACCACGCGAATTTGCCAACGTCAGGGGTATCGGCAAAGAACAACTCTTTATTTTCGTGGCGACCATTATC
>JAQTXN010000057.1 GCA_028688755.1 Methylococcales bacterium
TAGACGTAGATGATAAAGTTTTCCACTGGCATGATTGTTCTCCTGCTTGTTATTCTTCAGAACAATAACTTTTACAGGGATATATTCATGCCTTCAAATTTTTACCTCTAAGTCGAGCATCGCGTAAGATTATTTAAGAGGACAAATATTGTTTAAACGTTCAATTACATAATTTGCCTATCTCGCCACTGCGTCATAAAGCACTTTCGCAATATGACGCATCTTTTCAAAACAATAAGAACAGTTGTTACAAAGCATACAATCAAATTCATTAAGAGACGTTTACGACAAACAAAATTCCGAATTTACTGACTTTTCAAGCGGCATAATCATTGCTGACAGGCTTTGAAAATGTACGTTTAACAAATCTGGAACAACAATGATTGAAATCGATACTCAAAATTTAGAATGCCGCTATTTTGTAACGTACAGCGGTGTGAAATTACCGTTTAAATTATCCCAACCATTAACCGATGCTGAATTGCACAATCGCAATACCTTTTTTCGTGCCTATTTCGATGATAAAGACCACCTGTTGTTTTTTCAAAAAATGGTTTATGGTGAAAGCGAATTAGAACATTGCTACAGCTATGACGATAACGGCGTGTTGCAACAAGCGGAAATCACTGATGCAGATGGCGATGTGACCGTGCTGACATTTGACGAAACTGGAAAATTGATTGAAGACTAAAATTAACACGCTCGACGCGCTCACTTTCGACAACCGATTTGTTCGAGAATTACCTGTCGATTTAGAAATCAAAAATGAAACGCGGCAAGTGATGGGTGCGTGTTATTCAAACGTTCTGCCTACGCCTGTTCGAGAACCTCGCACCGTTGCGTTTGCAAAAGAAGTCGCTGATTTATTAAATTTGAGCGAAGACGTTTGCGAATCAGAGGATTTTGCTCAAGTGTTCGCGGGAAATCGTTTAGCGAAAGGCATGGAAGCGTATGCAACGTGTTATGGCGGACATCAATTTGGCGAATGGGCAGGACAATTAGGCGATGGTCGCGCTATCAATTTAGGCGAAGTCGTCAATCACCAAAAACAGTATTGGACATTGCAATTAAAAGGCGCAGGCAAAACGCCTTATTCGCGTCGTTCAGATGGTTTAGCGGTGTTGCGCTCATCAGTGCGTGAATTTTTATGTAGCGAAGCCATGCACCATTTAGGCGTTCCCACAACTCGCGCCTTGAGTTTGGTTTTAACGGGTGAACACGTTGTGCGCGATATGTTTTACGACGGCAATCCGCAACACGAACAAGGCGCGGTCGTTTGTCGCGTCGCACCCTCATTTACTCGTTTTGGACATTTTCAAATTTTTGCCGCGCGTGATGACCTCACGTTATTAAAACAATTCGTTGATTTCACCATTCGCACCGACTTTCCCGAATTGGGCGAACCTTCGACGGCGGTTTATTTGAAATGGTTTGCCGAAGTTTGCCGACGCACAGCCGATATGATTGTGCATTGGCAACGGGTGGGTTTTGTTCATGGCGTGATGAATACCGACAACATGTCGATACTTGGACTGACGATTGATTATGGTCCTTACGGTTGGTTGGAAAATTTTGATTTAGATTGGACACCCAACACCACGGATGCAGACATCGGGCGTTATCGATTTGGCAAACAAGCGCGAATGGCATCGTGGAATTTAGCGCAACTTGCTAACGCGATTATTCCGTTGATTCAACAAATTAAACCGTTGCAAGCCATATTGGATGAGCATTACATCCAAAATTTTCGAAATGCGTGGTCAAAAATGATGGCAGAAAAATTAGGACTGCCAGACATTCAAGAAACCGATGAAGCCTTGATTTATGACTTAGTCGCTTTATTGCAAACGGTTGAAACGGATATGACATTGTTTTTCCGACAACTGGCGAAAGTCGATATGTCGCAAATAGAGTTTGATATTTCACCGTTAGAAGACATTTATTATTCGCCTGAACAATTAGATGAAACCTACGAACATTCACGTCTCGAATGGTTAAAACGTTATCAGCAACGCTTGCATCAAAGCGAAATAACGGAAGCTGAACGATGCAAACGCATGAATGCGACGAATCCGATTTATGTGCCGCGCAATTATCTCGTGCAACTCGCTATCGATGCCGCAGAACAAGGCGACTTTAGCGAAATTCATAAATTACTCGATGTATTCCGTTCGCCTTATGACGAAAAATCGAATTTGGCAAAATATGCCGCAAAACGTCCTGATTGGGCAAAAGAACGCGCGGGCTGTTCGATGTTGTCGTGCAGTTCTTAATTCAAAATCGACGTACTTTTAATTTGTACAAAAACCGCTTTGCCAATTTTTAGATTTAAAACTAACGCGGATTTGCGCGTAATGTGTGCCAGTAACGCTTGAGTGCCAACTTCTAAACGCACAATGCTTTGTCCATTTTCGCCGTCCGAAATGCCGACAATGATTGCAGGTAACACGTTGAGAATACTGGTTGCATGAGGTGTTTCTAACACGATGCTGACATCACGCGCGTAAATTTGAACCCGCAACGGCGTTCCCAATTTTGCCTCGATTGCAGGCAAACTCAACGAACCGCCTTCAAATGCAACGCGCGTTAAATGAAATTCCGTTTCGTGTTCGACTACCATCGCATTCCAAACACTTGAGGCATCCCGTTCTTGTGAAAGCGGCAAATCCAAACGGCTCAATGTTTCGGATAATTTACCAGCCGCTTGAACTTTTCCCGCTTCCATCAACACCAAATAATCTGCCAGTTGCGCGACTTCTTGTTGTGAATGCGTAACGTATAAAACGGGGATATTTAATTCCTGATTTAAACGACTTAGAAAAGGCAAAATTTCTTGTTTACGTTTGGAATCGAGCGAGGCAAGCGGCTCATCCATGAGCAAAATTTCAGGATTCAAAACCAACGCACGGGCAATCGCCACACGTTGTTTTTCGCCGCCCGATAAACGCTCTGGCATTCTTTCCATCAAATGTTTGATACCAAGCAAATTCACGATGTGATGAAAATCTCCCCCCTTTGAAGGGGGGCGGGGGGGATGTGCTTTAAGCCGCTTCAATCCAAAATTTAAATTTTCCCGCACGGTTAAATGCGAAAACAAATTCGCATCTTGAAACACATAACCCAACGAACGTTTATGGGTGGGCAAAAAAACACCCACATCGCTGTCTTGCCAAACACTGCCGTTAATTTCTAAATAACCTTCCTGCGCTTGTTGCAACCCTGCAATGCAACGTAACAATGTCGTTTTTCCTGAACCAGAATGCCCAAACAAAACGCTAATCCCCGAATTGGGTAAACGAAGATTTATTGATAATTCAAATTCGCCGTAACAGAGTTTGAAACGTGCAGTAATAAATTTATTTAATTTACGATTCATTTTAGCGAGGCGTTAGGAGATGTTTTTAAAACGGTGTAAAGAATCAATAAAACGATAAACGAAAAAGCAAGCAAACCGCCCGCAAGCCAATGAGCTTGTGTATATTCGAGGGCTTCGACGTGGTTATAAATTTGCACCGACACCACACGCGTTTTATCAGGAATGTTTCCGCCAACCATTAACACTACGCCGAATTCACCCACTGTGTGCGCGAAACCTAAAATCGTCGCGGTTAGAAATCCCGATTTCGCCTGCGGTAAAACCACGCTAAAAAATGTGTCGAGCGGACTTGCGCGTAATGTGGCAGCAGCTTCTAAAGGTTGATTGCCAATTGCTGAAAACGCATTTTGCAACGGTTGAATAACAAACGGTGAGGAATACAAAACCGACGCAACCACTAGCCCTGCAAAGGTAAAAGGCAACGTGCCGATTCCTAACCACGTTGTGAATTCGCCGACAATGCCGTTTTTCCCTAACAAAACCAACAAATAAAAACCTAAAACGGTTGGCGGTAAAACCAGCGGCAACGCCACTACCGCATTGATAATGCCGCGCCATTTGGACTGCGTTCGTTCCAACCACCACGCGAGCGGCGTGCCGAACAACAACATAAAAATCGTGGCAAGGCTGGCAACTTTAAACGTCAGTAACAGCGTGGCGAAATCAGCAGAAGTCAACATAATCAATTCGGTAAGTTGTAACCGTATTTTTTAATAATCGCCAACGCAGGCGCAGTTTTTAAATACTCAAGCAAGGCTTTTGCGGCGGGATTTTCTTCGCCTGTTTTGAGTAGCACGGCATCTTGTTTGAGTGGCGTATAAAGATTCGCGGGAACAATCCAACCTGAACCGTTGGTGATTTTGCCATTTTCAGCTACTTGCGATAACGCCACAAAACCCAATTCGGCATTACCTGTGCTGATAAATTGATGCGTTTGCGAGATGTTTTCACCTTGGACAAACAACGGTTGCAGTTTGTCTAACACGTTTTTATTTTTCAAAACTTCAACCGCCGCCGCGCCATACGGAGCAAGTTTTGGGTCAGCTAACGCGAGATGTTGAAAACCCCCTTTGTTTAAAATTTCACCTTTGTCATCCACATAATTTGCAGTCGCCGACCATAAAACCAATTTCCCCAGCGCGTAAGTGAAACTACTTTTTTCAACCGCAAAACCACTTTGTTGTAATTTGGCAGGGCTTTTATCATCAGCTGACAAAAACACCTCAAACGGTGCGCCATTCTCGAATTGCGACACAAATTTTCCAGATGAACCAAACGATAATTGCGCGGTGTGACCTGTCGTTTTTTCAAATTCGGCGGCAATTTCGGTCATTGGTTTGGTGAAATTGGACGCGACGGCGACGAGCGTTGTTTCGGCTTGAGCAATGTCATTTATGGCAAGTAAAAAAAAGCTAGCCAATAAATAAGTTAATTTTTTGTAAAACATAGTAAATACCTGACTTGTAGCATTACAAATTTACATTACACGTCACGCTTTAAATGTAACGTGCAATGTCATCAAAGGTTATTTCAACTGAATTTCCAAACCGCCTTTGGCGTTTGAATCTGCAACGGGTGCAATTTCAGAGTGAACATTGCCATCTGACCCTTTGTGTGTGAACGGCACAACAGGGTTACTCGCATCAAATGGGATAGCTGTAACAAAACCGCGAGGGTCGGCACTGGTTACAAACGCGCCTGTTTTGCCCCACGCTTGAGTCGAGGTATATGCGCCAATGACTGCTGGGCTGCTCCAGTTATCCGTTAATGCTCGGAGCAATTTCGTTTTCACTTCCCACTGCGAATCACTGGCTTTTTTGGTTTGATAAAGTGCTGCACCTTCTGTCCAAATTGGATAAACGCCTGAGGCAACGTTTTCTAAAGTCGGTGCGTAACCGTCGATTTTAATGTAACGCCAAGGATTACCGCCTGTACCATCTGCTTTAACAGAGGTGTTGCGGTCAACACTGTTAAAAGCAATGCCCCAACGTTTTGCAAAACCAGTGCCTTCCACAACATTGTTAAAACCGAGTGTGTTTGTACCATTTTGCCAATCGTTCAAAATCGTTTCGGAATCCGCAATGCTTTTGGGTGCTTTCACAATTGGCAATGACGCATCTTCAACAACAGCGTTATCTTTTACTGGCACAACAGGCGAAATCGAATTTGCCGTTGTTGGATAATTTAAAAATTTCGCATACGCCACCACAATTGCGGCGGCACCATTGTTACGAGTTGCCAATGCAACGGGTGTTAAATGTTCTCCTGTCGTAGATTCTTTCGTTGGTGCGCTCACGCCTGCTTCATCTAAAATGCTTTGATCAAGCAAACTTTTAACTTTATTGCCATCCGTTTTATCAACGATTTTAAATTGTTCCCACGCACCGATTTTTCCAGCGAGTAATGAACCTAACACGTTGCGATTCAAATTCGGCATATCGCTTTCACTGTAATTGCCAATCTGCACGGTACTGGGTAATGTTCCAGCGCGTTTTTGGGCGACTTGAAGCACTTTATATAAATCTAGCGTTACGCCTGTGCCATAAACCGTGCCACCTGTGGGGACAACCGTAAATACGTTAGAACCTGACTTTGGCATCCCTTTTAAATTGAGCGGCCATTTCGCCTCGAATTTCCCTGAAATCAATTCTTTCACTTGTTCGGGATAATTTAACGTGTTGGGTTTGAGCAAAAGGTCAGGGTCGTTTGCGGAAAAACCTGCATCTGACGTGCGTTTGAATAAAAACTTACTTGCGGTTTCACTACTAATGTTCGCGCCCCACGCCTTTGCGTTTTTTGCATCAGCAGTCCAATCAGCCGCTTTAGTGCTTAGAATGTTGAGATGTTCCAATGGAATGTTGGCAAGCAACGGCACAACGCCATAACCCGATGAACCAACGGCACGTTTTTCAAGCAGAATTTTTTTGCCTGCTAGCCCTGTGCCTAAATTGTCATTGCCAATAAAATAATACGCTGTGAAACGTGCGCCGACCGTGCCTGTTTTGGGATTGATGTCGGCGAAATAATCAACCGTGTTCGGCGCAGCGAGTGTTTTTGAAATCACTTCGCCATACGCTTTGTCTTGAACTGATGCACCTGAAGTGTAAATTGCAATATCGGGCGCATTATCTGTCCATGGAGTCAGTGCATAACTGGTTTGCGTGCCAAGCAACAATGAAATGGTAAAACCGAGCGTTGTTATCGTTTTCATAAAAACCTCAAATTAGTTCACGGCTAAAATGACCGAACCCGCTTTAAAAATGGCTGTCGCAGATTGCCCTTCACTTAAACCTAAATTATCAACGCTATCATTTGTGACCGTTGCCGCGACAAGTTCGCCACCATTTAACGTAATATCAATTTCAGAGTTGACTGCACCACTGGTCACTTTGGTGATTTTGCCTTGTAATTGATTTCGCGCAGACAATCGATAACCGCCTAAATCGCTCGCAATAATGATTTGCGGGGCTTTTACTAACGCGATGACTTCAATGCCTTCTTTGATGTCGAGTACGTCTGCGGATTCTTTCGTAATCGAGGCAACGATAATATCACCGCCTTTTAAACGTACTTGCACTTCAACATTTACAACGCCAAGAGTGATGCCACACACAACGCCTTTAAACTGGTTTCTTGCACTGATTTTCATAATACTTTCTCCAAAAAAACACCAATGATAAAAAACGATATGATTACCGCTTTCGAGTTCATTATATATCGCTATATACTAAAGTAAATAACGAATTCATTTTTAGGATACGACCATGACAACACATACAAAAAATAATGATGTTTCGCCGCTTTGGGTCACAGGTGATTTGCAGCTTGCAGGCATTTTAGATAGTCGAATTATTCAGCTACTTAAAGCCATTAACGACAGCGGTTCACTCAATCAAGCCGCTAAACAAGTCGGTTTAAGTTACAAAGGTGCGTGGCAAATTATTGAAAGAGCAAATAACAGTTCTCCTAAAACCTTAGTCACTACGGCAACAGGCGGGGCAAAAGGTGGTGGAACAGCGTTAACGGATGCTGGGCAATCGCTAGTTAATCTTTTTGAAGAGTTGCAACATTCTCACCAATTATTTTTAAAACAACTGAATCAAAATCTGGTCGCCAATCCTGATAACGTTTTGCTATTTCAGCGTTTAATCGTCAAAACCAGCGCGAGAAATCAGCTTTTTGGCACCGTTATCAGCATTTTGCTTGGGGCTGTCAGTGCTGAAATCACGATTAAATTAAAAGGCAATGAGCAAATCATCACGACCATTAGCCAGCCCGATTTTCAAGAACTCGGTTTAACGCTCAATTCGGACGTACTTTTACTGCTCAACAGTTCCGAAATCATGCTCGCAACGATTGATAATCCGAAACAATTTTCAGCACGAAATTATCTGGCGTGTAATGTGATTCAAATTCGAGAAGACCTCATTTATGCCGAAGTCACGCTGTTATTTGCAGGAGGTGAAATGCTGATTGCCACCATCACAAAGCAAAGTTTGCACGATTTAGGCTTAGAAAATGGAATGCGCGTGTTTGCGGTATTCAAAACAAACGCGCCAATACTCGGTATTAAATCTTGCCCGTAATCAGTGGCTTTAGACTGAATTTCACTAACAATGGCGCGTGAAAATGATGAATCAACCAAAACGTCAGCAACAACGTCGCCATTGAAATTTCAGGCAACCAGTTTTCCAATATGGGCAAAAAAGCATTCGCTAAACACACAATCGTCAGTGTCACAATTAACGGCAATAAATACAGCAACATCGAACTTAAAATTAAATGTGAATCATCAATCTGAACACGCACGCTATCGCCAACTTTCAACGTTAAATCACTTTCGAGCGCGAATTCTCGTTTCGGCAAAATCTTCGCTAACGTCGCCGTGCTGCAACCTGCTTGTTGAGAGCAACCGCCACACGCGCTAGTTTGCAGGCTTTTTATCCAAACCTGACCTTGCTCGACATGTGTGACAATCGCTTGCTCTTCAATCATTGCATTATTTCCAAGCGGAACTAATTTCAGCTAACCAATCGTTTAAACGTTGTTCGCTTAATTCTTTTTGGCAATCTTCGTCTAAAACTAGCCCGACAAATTTATCGTCAATTTGTGCTTTGGAACGGTTGAATTCGTAGCCGTCGCAACTGGTGAAACCGATAAATTTTGCATTGCAACAACTGAACGTATCGTAAAGAATGCCAATTGCATCAACGAAATTATCGGCATAACCTGCTTGGTCGCCTAAACCGTATAACGCAATCGTTTTGCCCGAAAAATCTGCCCCTGCGAGTTGCGGCAAAAACTCTTCCCAACTTTCTTGCACGCCGCTACTCAAACCTGGTAATTCGCCGTCGCCATACGTTGGCGAACCTAAAATCAACACGTCATACGCCAGCAAATCCTCAACGCTGGCTTTGCTAATGTTTACAGGTTTATCGGCAATCGCTTCGCCCAATTGTTGAGCCATTTTTTTAGCGAATTTGCGCGTGTTGCCCGTATCTGTTCCGAAAAAAATACCTACTTTTGCCATGACACTCTCCTAAAAAAGAAATCAACTTTGAATTTGTAACAATGCCATTTTTTCAACAGGCGGTTGTTGCTCAGGTGTAGACGTTTTCAACGTTACGGCGTGCAAACGTCCTGACGCTAAAACCTCGTTTAATGTTTCCATCACGCCTTGATGTTGTTTAACCAGTGGCAAACCTGCGAAATCTTCGCTCACCACGCTAATCGTTAAATCACAGCCTTGTCCTTCGATACTGATTTTCGCGTTTGGATAGGCTTTGTTAATCAAATTGGAAACTTCCGAATGTGTCACGGTTGCGGAATCGGTTTTAACCGTTGCTTGCAACATCGGTAATAAACTGCCGTCGTTGAACATCGCTTCGACAATGTCACAACCACCAACTAATTCACCGTTAATGAACAATTGCGGGAACGTTGGCCACTTTGAAATTTTGGGTAATTTTTCCCGAATAAATGGAGCTTGCAACACATTCACAAACGCAAATGGCACGCCCGTTGAATTCAGAATCCCAACTGCTTTCGCGGAAAATCCACATTCTGGCGCAGTCGGTACGCCTTTCATGGAAATAATGACCGCGTTGTCAGCGAGTTGTTTTTCGATAATGGTTTGTGTACTCATGATTTTCTGCTCGTAAGTTATTGGGTAGCTTGTTGGGGTTCGTCGCGTTCGATAATTTCAACGTCTTGTTCACCTTTGATAACATCGGCGTTGACGATGCAACGTTCGACATTTTCGCATGAGGGAATTTCAAACATGATTCGACGCAATACTTTTTCCATGATGCCACGCAAACCGCGTGCGCCCGTGTTATGTTCGATGGCTTGTTCAGCGATTTCTTCTAATGCGTCTTGGGTAAATTCGAGTTCCACCTCATCAAAGGCAAATAACTGTTGATATTGTTTCACCAGCGCGTTTTTAGGTTCGGTTAAAACTTTAATTAACGCTTCAACATCCAGCGGTTCAAGCGGTGCTAACACAGGAAAACGCCCGATAAATTCAGGAATCAAACCAAACTTTTTCAAATCGTCAGGTTGCGTCGCATTGAGCATGTCTTCTAATTTGGGTTTTTCAGTCGAATTCATTTCAGCATGAAAACCAATCGCGGTATGCGAAGGAACTAACCGTTTTTCAACATGTTTTTCCAAACCTGGGAATGCGCCACCTGAAATAAATAAAATGTTGCGCGTATCAACCGTGACCGATTCATTGCCGCCACTTTGTTCTTTGCGTCGCCCTTTGAGCGAGACTTTAACGTGCGAACCTTCGACCAAACGCAATAACGCTTGTTGTACGCCTTCGCCTGAAACATCGCGCGTGCCGATGGCTTGCTCAGGGCTTCGGGCGATTTTGTCCACTTCGTCGATATAAACAATGCCCCATTCGGCTTTGCTGATGTCGCCATTTGCCACGTCGAGTAAGCGCACCAAAATGTTTTCTACGTCATCACCGACATAACCCGCTTGCGTGAGCGTTGTGGCATCTGCAACGGCAAACGGTACGCCAACAATTTTTGCTAACGTGCTGGCGAGTAATGTTTTCCCTGTTCCCGAAGGCCCGACAAGTAAGATGTTTGATTTGCCGATTTCAACGCTTTGGTCGGCACTGCCTAAACCTGCGACTTTGCTGTTTTCGTGTTTGAGGCGTTTGTAATGGTTATAAACCGCGACCGCGAGAATTTCTTTCGCTAAATCTTGCCCAATCACATATTGGTCGAGCAGCTTTTTGATTTCAACAGGTTTGGGTAAGTCTTGCGGCATATCGGATAAGGCTTTCTTTTTGCCCCAACTCGAAACGACTTGGCTTGCCAAAATCACGCACGCTTCGCAAATATGTCCTTCCGCGCCTGCAATCATCGGCACAGAAGCCGAGGCTTCGATTTCACAAAACGAACAATGTTGTTTAGTTTCTTTGCTCATGATTTTTACTCGCTTATTTGGGCAGATTTGCCAGCCATTCTTTTTGAAAAATTCGGCGTTGCCGTTCTTGCATTAACTGACGAATTTTCGGAGTCGCTTTTTTGAGTGACATCGTTTCAGCGTGACTAATTTTTGTGCATTGAATCAAATGAAAACCGATTTCGGTTTCGACTACGCCGCTGATTTCGTTTTCTTTCAAAGCAAACAACGCTGCGTCTAATTCGGGATAAAGTTTGCCCGCGATAACTGTGCCTAATTCGCCGCCATTAAAAGCAGTCGGACATTCCGAATTTTTCAATGCTAAATCAGCAAATTTTTTCGGTTTGCGTTTGAGTTTTTCGGCGATTTCTTCAAGACGTTGCAAGGCATTTTCGCGCGTATTTTCGGGATATTCAGGATTGATACTGATTAAAATATGTCGCGCGGCGCGTTGTTCGGGGCAGTAAAATTTTTCAGGGTGCGAGTGATAATACAGCCCGATTTCTACATCGCTCACTTCTGGCAAATTTTTCGATACCAATTCTAAAATAGTATTCACTTTGCATTGTCGAAATAACGCGGCTTTCAAGGTTTCAACGGTCAGCGCATTCATCGTCAAAAGATTTTCAAAATCCGCTTCGTTTTCAAAACGTCCACGAATTTCAGCAAACGCTAAGTCCACTTCTTTTTCTGGCACGATAACCGCCGCCGCTTCGGGCGAATTTAACACGCGCGTTTCTAGCGTAAATTCGTTTTTAGCTTGCGTTTCAACGCGCGTTAATTCTTCGGGTGAAAGTTGCGAAGTCGATTTTTCAAATAACGCTAACGCCGCTCGCAATAAGGTGTAAGGTTCGACAGCGGTTGTCATGTTTAATCCTCTGGTTCTCGAAAATTAGGGTCAGCAGGTTCAAGCGCAGATTCGGGGACTTGCAAGGTTTTACCTGGAAAACGAACGTGATATTGCATCGGTTGCAAGTCGCGTAACACTTTTAAAATTTCGCCTTGCGTGCCTTTTTCAAACAGCACATTGCCGTTCATGCCTAAATCGATTTTGCATTTCACCATGTCATGAAATTCAAAACGGCTCGGATTCCAAGGCTCATCCGCACCGATTAACTCTTCTAAACGGCAACCGACCATTTTTCCTTGGTCAAGAAAATGCACGGTGAAAATCACTTGGTCTTGTAAAAACGTGCCGACTTCAATCACATTGCCGACACTGCCGCGACGTACGAGTAATTCGCCGACTTCTTTACCAGGGTAAGTGCCGTCGTTGCGAACATTTCGTGTGACACGAACAGCTTCGCCAAACTCAAATCGACCTTCGTCAAAGCGGTCTTCGTTCATACTTTTATGTCGCTAAGTGAAACGAAATTGTTTGATTCATCGCCCATTTTGAACACTTTAAAGACTTTTTCAGTCAACGCATCGGATTCAACAAAATCTTGATAAGCGCGTGCTAACAAATTTTTGTAAATAATTTTTTTCGCCTCGTCATCAGCAGGCATACTGCTTTCGGCTTGCGTTAAATAAGTATTGAAGCGTTGCAAAATATGTAGTCGATTCACATGCACCACGCTTGGCTCGTAATCTAACTGGAAATACTGAAGAAAATCCTCAGCCGATTCTAATTCTTCCATTTCTTCTTCAAAATTCATGGCACACCTCTAAAGTTGGCTAATTCGTAATTCCAAAACTTCTAACAACCCTTTTGCACCGATTCGATCTTTGTCATCGAGTGCGATTAACTTTTCAAAAATCGCGCGGCTTAAATCTAAATTTTCTAAACGCATATTCAAAAAACCAATCGATTTTAACGTGAACAAATACAACCGAATGCGCGTCAATGATTCTTTCGGCGCGTCGCTAATATGCGTGCGTTCTACTTGTTGCCAATCGCTTGGAAAATCGATGTCACGACGAATCAAATGCAATGCTTTTTCCGAAATCATCAACGCTTCACTTAAACGGTGTTGGTAGTAATAAAAACGGTTCAACGCCACCAACACATTGAGCGATTCGGGCGCACGCAAATACGCTTGAAGCAACGGCAATTCGGATTCGCCACTGCCGTACGATTCGGACGCGGCTTTGATTAAACTTTGTACTTCGGGCGAATCTTCACGCTCGAAATACAAATCTTTGGCATCAAATTCGAGTAAATCCATCATTCACCACCCTTACAAACGCCATCGGCTTCGCAATGTTCACAACTTTCTTTTTCAGCGACGATAGGCTTTTGGTTGTGTTCGAGTGCATCTAAACGTTCCGTCAAACAAGCAATGGCTTTTCCAACTGGGTCAAGTGCGGGAATTTCCAAATCAATGCCGCGTGAATTTTGAATTTTCACACCTTTGCTCAACGTCACGCGCCCTGGAATGCCAACCACCGTACAACATGCGGGAACATCTTTCATCACCACCGAATTCGCGCCGACTTTGACGTTGTCACCAATCTCAATTGCGCCAAGAATTTTTGCACCTGCACCAATCAACACATTATTGCCAATCGATGGATGCCGCCGACCTTTGTTCCAAGATGTGCCGCCAAGCGTTACGCCGTGATACATCGTCACGTCATCGCCAACAACTGCCGTTTCACCAATCACAACACATGCGCCGTGGTCGATAAAAAAGCGTTTGCCAATCGTCGCCCCTGGATGAATATCGATGTTGGTTAACCAGCGCGTAAAAGCTGACAAAAAACGCGCTGAAAATTTCCAATCTGCTTTCCACAAACGATGACTGATGCGATGCAATAAAATCGCGTGAACACCTGGGTAAGTAATTAAAACCTCAATCAAACTCCGCGCCGCAGGGTCTCTAGCAAAAACGCACGTTACATCACTGTGCCAATCTTGAAACAGGCTCGGCAAGTTGCGTGGCGTTTGCGGTTTTGAAAAAAACATCACAACACCAAACTCCAACTCGTCACACCAGGGCGCGGAACGCTTGGCATAACAAAAACTCTTTCTGGCAATGTGTCTTGCACAGGTTGATTTTGTGTTTGTTTATGGGTTGAATCGACTGAGGCGAAATTTTCTTTTTCAGCGATTTTAATTTCACGATTTTTGTTCATGGCATACCTCATAACAAACATAAAAATTGATTTAAATCATTAAACTGCGGCGCACGTTTGTGAATGCTGACGAATTGGCGAATCATCGGCAGCAACAAATTCGCTTGCAAACGGTTAATCTGAATGCCTAATTGCTGATAAGCGTGCATCACGCCTTGAGAGCCTGAATGTTTACCTAAAACTAATTGATGCGACCGACCGACAATTGCAGGATCTACGCCTTGATAATTGTTTGGGTCTTTGAGCAAACCATCCACATGAATGCCCGCCTCGTGACTAAACACATCGCGTCCAATCAAACTTTTTCGACTGCCAATCGTATCGCCCGAAGCCGTTGCCACTTGGTTTGATAACGCGGTGAATTCACGCAAATCTACGCCTGTTTCGATGTTGTAAAGTTGTTTCAAACCGACCACGACTTCTTCTAATGCCGCATTGCCTGCACGTTCACCCAAACCATTCACCGTCGTATTCACATGCGTTGCGCCACCCATCACAGCGGCTAACGTGTTTGCCGTCGCTAAACCTAAATCGTCATGCGCGTGCATTTCGATGTCCATGTCGGTGACAGCGCGTAATTTGCGAATCACATCTAACGTGCCGAATGGTTCACTAATTCCCACCGTATCCGCAAAACGAATTCGACACGCGCCAGCGGCTTGAGCCGTTTGCGCCATTTGCGCGAGAAAATTACTGTCCGCCCGCGAGGCATCTTCTGCACCGACACAAACTTTTAAACCCGAATCAACCGCCGTTTTGACACAGCGGTCTATCGTTTTTAAAACCCAGCCGCGACTTTGTTTTAACTTATGTTGAATGTGTTGGTCGGAGGCAGAAATCGATAAATCGACCATTCCTACGCCCAAACCTAAACAATCTTGTAAATCACCTTCTCGCATCCGTGACCAAACCAGCAAATTACTTGGTAAATTTAACGCCGCAATCGCTTTGATTTCGTCACGCGCTTGCTCGCCCATTGCGGGGATGCCGATTTCTAATTCAGGCACGCCTAAATCAGAAAGCTGTTTGGCAATGCTTAATTTTTCTTCCAACGAAAACGCCACACCCGCCGATTGTTCACCGTCGCGCAATGTGGTGTCGTCGATAATAATGTGGCGTGGCGTGTTCATGGCTTTACTTGAAAGTTGGTGTGAAAGCGGCTTCGGGATTCGCTACAGGGATATTGTTTTGGCTATCCCAATATGGCGAGAGTTTTCGCAATACGGCGACAATATCGGGCATCACTTTTAACACTTCATCCACTTCGCTCATGGTGTTGTAGCGCGAAAATGAAAAACGAATTGTGCCGTGTGCGGCGGTGTAAGGAATTTGCATCGCTCGCATAACGTGTGATGGTTCAAGTGAACCCGAAGTACACGCCGAGCCGCTTGATGCTGCGATTCCTGCTTTATTCAAAAGCATCAAAATCGCTTCGCCTTCGATATATTCAAACGCAATATCGGTCGTGTT
>JAQTXN010000200.1 GCA_028688755.1 Methylococcales bacterium
TGCAACAAGTCCGTGTTCTCGATGAGCCAAATCTGTATCGGCTTATCTTTGGTTCAACGCTTGAATCGGCTAAAAGATTCCAAGACTGGGTATTTGAAGAAGTTCTGCCATCAATCCGAAAAACGGGAAAGTATGAAGTACCGAATAAAGAAATCAATCACCTTTCGCCCGAAATGCTTTCTGCCTTGCGTCAAGCGTTAACGTTTAACACGCGCCATGTCTGTTATTTTCTGTGACATAAACTAATTGCCACACCAGCGCATTTTACTGTGGCAATTCGTGGTAAATTTTCCGTGAAACCACTATCAACACTGAATTTCTTACTGTGGAAAGTGTGGAAGTTCAAAGGCACGATTTGTAGATTTTAACTTTGCCACACCTACCGCTTTACTGTGGCAATGACTTCGCTATTTTGCGTGAAACGTTTATCAACACTGGATTTTCTGTTGTGGCAGTGTGGCAATGCAACATCTCTAAAACTGTTGCATTTACTGTTGCAAAATGATTTCTGTTTTCTGTGAAACCATCATTAACGCTACGTTTTAGCTGTTGCAAGTGTTGCATTCAAGTACGCAATTTTGAGCGTAAAAAAAGCCCCGTAGATTTCGCTACGGGACTGGCGAATTATCGAATAATTCTAAATTAAGTTATCAAATTCTTGATGTTGCGCTTTAATTTCTGCACTTTTTGCTTTAATTGCATCTAAAATTTCATTTGCAAAACTATGTAAAACATCGGTCGGCATCGTGAATGTAATCGACGGTTGAACGATACTGGCGGGATTTATGAATCCTAACGTGACTGTAGAGCTAAAACCAGACACACCGATATTGATTACTTGGTCGGCAAGTATCAAATTATGAGCGGTATGTAAGGCGGCTTCTTTTTCATCAAGTGATATTTTATTTTTCATTTTCAATTTCCTGTTCATAAGAAGCCACTAAAAAAGCCTCTTTGCTCGTATCTTTGGTAAGTTCTGCTAGTTTTGAATAAGGGACTAATCGCACAACCAATGCACAATCAAACGCATGAGAAATTTTTATTAACGATGGAATTGAGTGCCTTCCATAACAAGGGTCTTCCCATCTCGCAATTGCTGTTTGTGTTGTACCTACTTTTTCAGCTAATTGTTTTTGCGTTAACTCGCGTTTTTTACGATTAAGATTTATTTGCCACGCAATATCTTGTTCGACACAAGCCTCCATATAGGCTTGCCGCGCTTCAATATCCAGCCAATCAACACGTTCAGCCAAGTAATTTTTGGTCGGTTGTGATACTAAATTCATTGGATACACCGCTCCCATAAACGTGGCTTGCCCTGTCGTTGCCACTACATAGCTGCATACGCTCTGTTGAGAGTTCAGCACACTTTGAAACTGCTGGTTTATATTTACCATCTTTTTCTGTACCGTAATTAGTCATCATAAAAAAACCACGCTGCACATCATGGAATCCATAAATGCGCCATTGCGTTCTATTTTCATCTTTGAACCTTATCACATATATGTGATTTGATATATTACTTGATGGATTTGGCTTATGCCAGTCTTGAATTGGTAAAACAGATAAAATCTGTAATGCACGTTTTAAATTTTGCTTTGCTTTTACTGAAAGTGATTTTATGAAATCTACCACTTCTGATTCACCACGATTGTCTTTAAAGCAATCAAATTTCCATTTCATTTTTCCTCCCTGATTTTCAAAATCTAAATTTCTAAATACTCGAACAACTCATCAACATTACTGAACGTAATAATACCTATTCCTGCATCAACTTCCATAGGAACGCGCTCCGTTTCAGAATTTGGGACGTGCGAACAAGGACATTCCATTCTCAAGAACCCCCATTTCTATACCATCAGCCGTCTTATGTACTTCTGAATGCAACATAGGCAAAATTAACTGGCCGCTTTTCTTTGTTTTTTCTTTTATTTCCATATCTACTCTATTGATTTGCAAAATGTATACGATTGGACAAAAATTATAAAAATACGGTTCGTTAGCACATTGAAACGACCAGTCTCTGTAAACCAAAATAACGCGATAAGCACTTGCTTATCAGTAACATTGCAAAGCGAAATTCGACAGCGACAGTACGCCGTCGTGATGTGCTTGTCAAAATATAATTAAATTCCCTTTTTGGTAATTTACCGTCTTGAGCAACTGCCTTTATCATACAGGCAACCTGATATGGTTTGATGAGGCTTGCAATGCAGAATGGAAAACGCCACAGGATATTAAAAACCGTTATTCCAGCGCGGATTTTTTAGCCGACAACCGCGTTATTTTTGACATCAAAGGTAATCACTACAGACTGGTTGTAAAAGTACGTTATCAAGGTGGAATTGTAGTGATTGAATGGGTTGGCACGCACGCTGAATATGATAAACAGGATTTTTAAAATGAAAATTATCAAGTCGCAACAAGAACACGAGCAAGTATTAGAACGGATTATGATGTTGATGGACAAAAATCCCATCGAAGGAAGTAGTGAAGCCGATGAAATTGAAGTATTGGCGTTGCTGATTGAAAGTTATGAAAAGCAGCATTTCCCAATTGACCCACCCGACCCAATTGAAGCGATTAAATTTCGAATGGAACAACAGGGCTTAAAACAAAAAGATTTAGCTCCGTATTTTGGTGGCGCGGCTAAGGTCACTGAAGTGTTGAATGGTACGCGCCAATTAAGCATTAACATGATTAGACGATTGCACGAAGGACTTGGAATTTCGGCAAGCGTGTTAATTAGAAAAACGGCATAACAACCCATGTTGTTATCAACCATTGATAACTCTTTTGCCATATCTATGGATATGAAGTAGTCGATTTTAGATTTTGCACCGCTTGGGAGCTGCTCCATAAATTTATGGAGCAGGTAATCAACGCCTTCAACGAATTCATACTTTTCAATTTTGGCTTTAATCCACAGTGCTGTAATTCGTTTTTCCACCTGCCGCCAACTCGCGCCACACCTAAATTGCATACTTGAAATAGTGCTGTAATTGCTGCTGTAGATTCTGCGATAAAAGTGCGGTAATTTGATTAGCAACCATCGTTGAATCACGCGCCACACATAGGATTGATGGTTGCAAAAATGCGGTAAAGTTTTGCGGTTGTGGAAGGGTTGTAAATTCATCTACAACCCGCGCCACTTATGCCTTTTGCGGTTGTAAATTGGTTGCCTCTTTACCATCTTTGATAATTTTATAAATCCACGCTTGAGTTACGCCGTGTTTTTTCACAAGCTGGTTGACTGGCACACCAGCTTGATAATCACGACAAATGGCGGTTTTCATTTTGTCATTATTTTCGGTGCTACGTTTCGGGAAATATACGTTAATGCCAGCCCATAACGCCGATAGTTCATTGATAACTTGCTCTGCTACGTTAGGTTCAATTGCGTTCGTCTGCATGATTTCGCGCATATCAGTCAGTAAATTTGAAGCCATTTTGATTCTCTTGGTTGCATCGTTTGTTTTGATGCGGCGATTCTACAATTTAAAGATTCAAGTTTTATATTCAATCCGTTTAGAAAAGTAGTTGAATTTTTAACCGTTAAAGTTGTTAGTCGAATGCGTTTGAAAGTTGTTACAAGGTTCGAAGGTAAATGTCATTTTGGTTGTTCCGTTGGTACGGGGTAGCCGTTTGCTTCCAGCCATGCTTTG
>JAQTXN010000201.1 GCA_028688755.1 Methylococcales bacterium
AGAACTCGATTTTATGCGTTTGCCCAGCGAAATGATGACGTATTCAATGCCGCGAGTTTCGGTGACAAATACAAAATCGATTTCCAAAGCAAAAGCGTTGTTGCAATCCGTGCTGGAAGCCTTAAAAAGTTACGTTCCCTCTGAAAATCAGGTGTTTCCCACACTTGGTTTGGATAGCAATGAACGTGCGTTTATCAATGAAATTTTAGGTGAAGGCGAAGTTAGCATTATTCAACAAGGCGATGTGCAAACGCAGATTCAAGAATCGGTTTTAGCGGGTGTGTGGCGCGTGCAAAGTTTTAACAAACAAGGCGAAGCGCAAAATGATTTTATTGAAATCGGCGATATTCCGCGTTTGGTGAAAGAACAAACGTTTGTCGGTGCAAAAAAACAACTGACTTTTGACGAACAAAATTTGCCAAATGGTTTGATGAACGCCTTGCCGCTGATTGCCGAACTTAATAATCAAATCGCCGATTATTCGCCTGACTCGTTGGTGCACGTTATCAATTTGAGTTTGTTGCCGCAAACGCCCGAAGATTTACAGTTTTTATACGAAACATTGGGCAAAGGCACGGTGTCGATTTTGTCACGCAGTTACGGCACGAATCGAATTACCAGCACGCTGACGGATAAAGTTTGGTGGGTGCAGTATTTTAATTCGGACGACACGCTGATTTTAAACACGCTGGAAGTGAGCGACGTGCCGAGCGTTGCCTGTGCGGCGATGGAAGATTTAGCCGATAGCGCAGAACGGTTGGGCGAAATTCTCAATTTTTATTGATGAACGACATTACGCAACTTTTGGAAAACTGTTTTAAACAGATTCAAACGCAACGCATGGAAGGTGTGCCGATTTTGAATCCAAAATTGCACGTTCAAGCGGTGGATTTTCGGCTTTATCAACAAGCGTGGTTGGGCATTTTGATTACGCCGTGGTTTATGAATTTGCTGTATTTGCGTGATGATGAATTGCAGGTAGGCGAAAAAATCACGCATTTATTTCCAGCAGGAAACTTTGAATTTGTGGTGGGTTACGAAAACGACTTAGGTTTTTATCAAACGTGTTCGTTGTATTCGCCGATGTTTGATTTTGAAGAACAAACGGTCGCCGTACAAACCGCGCAAGCCGCGTTAAATGGGCTACTCGAAATTCCCGAACCGCCCAAAATTAGCCGTCGTGATTTGTTGCGTGGGCGATTTTCAAATCGAGAAACCTTGTGATTGATGCGGGGAAATTAAAAATTACGCTGAGTTGTGACAATGGAAAAGTGCGAAATGTTGAGATTGAATCAACACGCCCATTACACACAAGCTGTTTGTTTATTGGTAAAACACCTGAACAGACGCTAAAAATTTTGCCGTTGCTGTTTAATGTGTGTGGCGTGGCGCAATCTTTCGCGGCATTTCAAGCGTTGGGAATTGCTCAAAATTCTGCCGAATTTGCGGCACGGAATTTATTGTTAAATGTTGAAATTGTCCGTGAACATTGTTGGTGGTTGTTAATTAACACAGATAAATCGCGACTTGCGCCATTTTTAAAATATATAACCGATTTTAAAAAAGCATTATTTGCCAGCGGCGATGCGTTCAGTTTAAACAGCAAGTTAGAAATCAATCATGAACAACTCAATGGCTTAATTATTCAATTAGAAACAGATTTAGATTCGCTGTTTTTGAACCAATGCCAACGTTTTTTAGATGCGAAAAGTGAAGACAATTTGCAAGATTGGTTAAACGATAACACGAGCATTCCAGCTAACTTGTTGCGTGATTTGTTAGCGAATAATCAGCAAAGTTTAGGGCGTTGTATATTGCGTTTGTTACCGACATTAACAGATTCGGATTTGCTCACGACGTTCAACAGCCAAATGCCAACATGGAAAAATCAACGTTACGAAACCAGTTGTTTAAATCGTCAGCAAACACAACCGTTGATTGCGAATTTACTCGAAAAATATGGCAACGGTCTGATGACTAGATTAGCCAGTCGATTGTTGGAATTGGCGAATTTGCCAAACGTGTTACGACAAAATTTTATTGATATACAAACGCCGTCTAGTCAAACAAAAAACGAAATAGGCGCGGCGCAAATTCAAGCCTCACGCGGTTTGTTGATTCATAAAGTTGAATTAAAAAATGGCGTGATTGCAAATTATCAAATTGTCGCGCCAACAGAATGGAATTTTCAGCGCGGCGGTGTGGCGACGTTAAGTTTGCAATCTCTTTCAGCACGCGATACAACGACGTTGCGCCAACACGCGGCGTTAATCATCAATGCGATTGATCCGTGTGTGGGTTTTGAATTAGTCATTGATTAGGAAAAAATTATGCACGAAATGTCACTTTGCGAAGGAATGCTGGAAATTTTGCAAGAACAAGCAAAAACACAAAATTATTCCGTTGTGAAAACCGTATTTTTGGAAATTGGCAAACTCTCAAACGTCGAACCCGATGCCATGCGGTTTGCCTTTCCAGTTGTCACGCGCAGTTCGCTTGCCGAAAACGCAACGCTTGAAATTATCGAAGTCGCAGGTCAAGCGTGGTGTTTACAATGCGAACAAAATGTGGTGATAAACCAACGTTACGACGGTTGCCCGTTGTGCGAAAGCCATCAGTTGCAAATAACAGATGGTGAGCAAATGCGAATTAAAGAGTTAGAAGTCGCATAATTAACGGTACAATGAACAAAACTAGCTGTTCATGGTAACGAATTTTAAGCCAATAATCAGCAACAATACTGCCAGAATCGGACGTAAAAACCGTTCAGGTAGTTTTGCACTCAAAATGCTGCCAATCCAAATTCCAGGTAATGAACCAATCAATAAACTGCTAAGTAATACAAAATCCACATTGCCCAGCATCCAATGACCAAATCCAGCAACTGCCGTGAGTGGAATTGCGTGTGCTAAATCAGTGCCGACCACTTTTACCGTCAGCATTTTCGGATATAAAAACAGTAAAACAACTGTTCCTAACGCGCCAGCTCCCACCGAAGTGAGTGTTACCAAAATGCCTAAAACCGCGCCTGTCAAAACGGTGGCGGGAATTTGCCCGCGATTAAAACGCCCACGTTGAATTTCATCAATTTTTTCATCTTGCTCTAATTCGATTTCAGTTTCCTCTTCAACATCAGCAATTGCCACGACATTAACAGCATTTTTTTGGCTACGGCGAATCAAAATACTGCGTACTAAAATCGAAAATGCCGTTAGTAATAATGCAATCCCTAACGTTGTGCTAATTATCCCAGTTGTTTCTTTACCGATGCTTGCAAAATGATTTAAAACAAATAATGTACCGACAGCAAACGGCAAACTTCCTAAAGACAACCAACGTACAATTTGCCAATCTACAGAACTATGTTTTGTATGATGTACCCAAACGCCACTGGTTTTAGTTAATGCAGCAAATAGTAAATCCGTTCCAACAGCGGTTGCAGGTTTAAAACCAAATAAAAAAACTAATAATGGAGTCATAAGCGAACCGCCACCCACGCCCGTTAAACCGACTAAAACACCGACGAGCAAACCTGAAACGATGTAACCACCGAGTAAATTTAAATCCATGAAATCCTCTAAAAATAGTTAAATCCAGTAATGCGAACCATCGTAGAGAAAACCACTAAAAAAATAAAATGCTATTTTTAGATT
>JAQTXN010000202.1 GCA_028688755.1 Methylococcales bacterium
AAAATTCCTGATGCGTATTTAGAAATGGGTTCGCTTGAATTCTGCAAAAAATTGTTAATCGAAGCGAAAGTCGCGGTCGCACCTGGTATTGGTTTTGGTCAATACGGCGATGACCATGTGCGTTTTGGTTTAATTGAAAACGAAAACCGTACCCGCCAAGCAATTCGTGGCATCAAAGCGATGTTCAAAAAAGACGGCGTAATTTAAGGAAGAATGATGAAACCAGTAAAAATAGGCATTTTAGGATTAGGTACTGTCGGCGGCGGCGCGGCAGTGGTTTTGCAACGCAACGCAGCAGAAATTGCGCGTCGTGCTGGGCGTGAAATCATTATCAAAAGTGCATCGGCACGCTTTTTACCGAAAGCGCGGTTGTGTGATACCAGCAAAATGCAATTAACCACAGACCCGTATGACATTATCAATGACCCCGAAATCGACATTATTGTTGAAACCATCGGCGGTGCAGGGGCTGTGAAAGACATGGTTTTAAAAGCTATCGAAAACGGCAAACACGTTGTGACTGCCAATAAATCGCTCATCGCTTTGCACGGTAACGAAATTTTTGCCAAAGCGAGTGAAAAAGGTGTCATCGTGGCATTTGAAGCAGCGGTTGCAGGTGGGATTCCAATTATCAAAGCGATTCGTGAAGGCTTGAGCGGTAATCAAATTGAATGGCTCGCTGGCATTATCAACGGCACGAGCAATTTCATTTTGACCGAAATGCGCGATAAAGGGCGTGATTTTGCCGATGTGTTAGCCGAAGCGCAGGCGTTAGGTTATGCCGAAGCTGACCCGACGTTTGATGTGGAAGGCATTGACGCGGGACATAAATTGACAATTTTAGCGTCGATTGCGTTTGGGATTCCGTTGCAATTCAACAAAGTTTATACCGAAGGCATCACGCAAATTACCCGCACCGATGTGGAATACGCCGAGCAGTTGGGTTATCGGATTAAAAGTTTAGGTGTGGCGCGTAAAACCGAAAAAGGGATTGAATTGCGCGTGCATCCTACCTTGATTCCTGAACGTCGTTTGATTGCGAATGTGAATGGCGTGATGAATGCGGTGTTGGTGAAAGGCGATGCGGTTGGCGCGACGTTGTATTACGGTGCGGGCGCAGGTGCAGAGCCAACGGGTTCTGCGGTCGTTGCCGATGTGATTGATGTGGTGCGTGCGTTGACCAGCGACCCTGAAAATCGTGTGCCACATTTGGCGTTCCAAGCGAATGCGCTGGCGGATATTCCTGTTTTAGATTCGGGTGATTTCCAAACCGCGTATTACTTGCGTTTGCACGCTGAAGATAAATCGGGCGTTTTAGCAGATGTGACGCGGATTTTGGCAGATTGTGACATCAGTATCGAAGCGATTTTGCAAAAACCACCTGCGAAAAATGAAACGATTGTGCCGATTATTTTGCTCACGCAAGTGACCGAAGAACACAAGCTCAATGCGGCAATTGCCAAAATTGAACAACTCGAAACGGTTAGCGGTAAGGTGCATCGGATTCGGTTGGAGACGTTGGGGTAAGTTTTTATCGAAAACACAAAGGGATTTGTGTTTTTTCAATTTCATAAAAATTAAGGCTAATTTATGAGTTCATTTTTTTGTTCAAACATTCAAGCAATAATTAACTCCATCGGAATTGTATTTGACATTGTCGGTGCGTGGTTGGTTGCGTATGAAGTAGTTCAAAAATTTGAGGGAACAAAAATCAATGTTAAAGGCGGTACCCCCTTTGGTATGAGGGTATTTGGGCAAAAAGCAGAAGAAACGGAAGATTTTAAAAATTGGGAAAGTAAAAAATACAAAATAATGAAATGGGGGCTTGGATTTCTTACTTTCGGTTTTTTGTTGCAACTTCTTTCGAATTGGATTTTGAAACTAGATTCCGTTTTAAAATTTATTAGTTGTTAGTTCAAACGATAAAATTTCTGTTGTTTTGTCGTCGATGGAAGATTAGCGAGGAGTTTTGAAAATGAACACATTAAGCGCGAATGAGTTAAACACAAAAGGCGTGAGTGCCATTGAATCAGCACTTGCGAATCAATCCGAAATTTCTATTTCAGTTGAAGGCGTGCCGAAATTTGTAGTGATTAGCGCAGAGCATTACAACTATTTGCGCGAATGCGAACTCACAGCGGCAATTGCAGAAACGAAAGCAGATATTGAAGCGGGACGTTTTGTAACGTGTAGCCCAGAAGAACATTTGGCGCGAATTTCAAATCAGTTATGACTTTTCAGCTTGTTTATACTGAAAAGTTTGAAAAACGGGCGATTCGATTTTTAAAACAACATCCAGACGTGAAACAAAAATATCTGAAAACGTTGCAATTGTTAGAGTTGAATCCGCATCATCCTTCGCTTCGATTGCATCGTTTATCGGGAAAATTGAAAAAGTTTCATTCGGCTTCGATTGATATGTTTTATCGCATCACGTTGGAGTTTGAGATACGCGACAATATGATTATTTTGGTAGATGTCGGAGTGCATGATGATGTTTATCAGTGTTAGTTTGTTGGGTAATTAGCTAAAAAATAAAAATTAGATAGGAAAAACGATGAAAAAAATGATTGCTACATCATTGACACTCGCCGTGACAGGCGTAGCGCAATCGGCAGTTTTATTGGAAAAAGTGGTTGAACGTACTTACAGCAACGCTATGTCGAGTGCAGAAAATGAACACAGCGTAAAAAAAACCTGCTCAATTCAAGACAATAAAAAAATGGTTATTGAATATGCAACAGGCGATTTGGTTTCAAGCGTGACATATACCATTCAAATTGATAAAAATCTGATTGCAAAGAAAATTGCTGCTGCCGCGTCAGAAATTCAAAAAAATGGCGAAAATACTGACCCTATAATGAACTACATTTCTACAGATGGCATGAATTCTATGCTGGGAAATAGTCAATCTGCGCTTTATGTTGCTTACGATAAAAAAACACCCGTGACACTACTCAATTACAAAACAGATGCTACAGGTATGACGGCGGAAGAGACGTATAAAGCGAATTCAGAGACAGCGACGAACCTGAAAAATTTTATGGATTTGACGTGTGAAAATTTGCCAACAATTAGCGAAAGTGCAAGTGTGAGATAAGAAAAACGAACTTTTTTAAAACCCAAACCTAACCCCTTACATCACACATCATGAACACATTCACCTATTTATTTTTATTCGTTTTTGCCGTTGTGACAGCAACACAATTTTGGCTGGCAAAACGTCAAGCGGCTTATGTTTTGGCACATCGAAATGATGTTCCGCAAGCCTTCAAAGAAACGATTGCGCTAACAGCACATCAAAAAGCAGCGGATTACACACTTGCCAAATCACAATTAGCCGACATTGAACGCTGGTATGGAGTTGGTTTAATTTTAGTTTTGACCGTGTTTGGCGGCATCAATTTCATTTTTGAATTTTGCGCGGCGCGTATCGAATCACCGTTAGTTGCAGGCGTGAGTTCAATTGCGTTATTGACACTTTTAATGTCCTTGTCCGAAATCCCTGTGAGTTGGTACGGCACATTTGTTATCGAAGAAAAGTTTGGTTTCAACAAAAACACCCAAGCGCAATTTTTCAAAGACGAAGTGATGCAATTATCGCTCGCAGCGGTGATTGGCTTACCGATTTTGACG
>JAQTXN010000203.1 GCA_028688755.1 Methylococcales bacterium
GCACGGTACTCGAAAATGCCAAACTCGCACCCAATATAATGCCGCCTGAAAGATGTCCGCCTTGCCAAATGAATAGAAGTACAGAAACAGCAGTTACGATGATTAAGTGTAAACTTCCAACGCTTAACACTTCGCGTTTTAAAAGTGAACGCGGTTTAATTTTTAAACCAACGGTAAATAACAGTAATTCAATGCCCACATCCGCGAAATGATGTAGTCCAGAAAAGGGAAGAACGCCAAAAAAGTTTAAAATATAACCCGTGATTAAATAGCCGACTAAGGGCGGCAAAAATAACCGATTTGCAAGCAAACCAATGACATAAGCACTCCCCAAAAAAATCACTTCGTCATGATTCATCGTACTTGCCCTTGCATTTCCCTAGTGTATTTTTCAATTTAACCATTGCGCCAGCGTTTCAAAGTCTAACTGATGCACACGTTCAAATAATTGTGTCGCAAGTACTGAATCCGTTGCTTCAATTTCTGTAATTAACGTATTGCAACGCTCAATATCCAGTTCTGAAACCGCCGCCTGCAATGCAATGAGCAAGTTTGGCGACAACTTTTGTAAATCGTCTAAGTTAACGACGGCACGTTTTTCACTCACATTAGGTGAATCGTCAGACGTTTCATAACTAAATTTCACCCCAAGATGCTTTGCCATACTTTCAAAAATTTCGTTATCTCGATAAGGTTTATTGACAATATCGTCAACCCCTGCGGCTAAAAATTCTTGTCTTTGTTCTAAAAAGACGGAAGCTGTCACCGCTACAATTTTCACCTTTTGACCATTTGGCAATGCGCGAATTTGCCTTGTGGCTTCAATGCCATCCATAACAGGCATACGTCTATCCATCCAAATAAAACTCGGTTGTAATTGGGCAAACTTCTCAACGCCTTCTTGCCCATTCATGGCTTCATAAACATCAAACCCCACGGACATGAGTAAATTTTTAAGCAACAAACGATTTTCCGCTTGGTCTTCGACAATCAAAACCCGATAAACAGGCTGCCCTTCCTCAAGGCTAATAACGCTTAACTTACCGTTAGATGACGTAGCGGGAACTTGCTCAGATGACACCCGTATGGCAGGTAATTTCACCGTAAAACAAGAACCTTGATTTAACTCACTAGTCACAGTAATCGAACCGCCCATCAGTTCAATGTATTCTTTAGTAATTGGTAGTCCAAGCCCCGTGCCTTTTTGCTCTGATTCACCGCCAACTTGCACAAAGGTATCAAAAATTAACGGCAAATCCTGCTCTGAAATGCCAATCCCCGTATCTTCAATAACAAAAATTAACTCACATTGAGACGAATTGCTTTCTAAATTCGCATTCAAACGCACACGCACTCTACCTTGTTTGCTATATTTCACCGCGTTGCTAATTAAATTTAACAACACTTGCCGCAATTTTGATTCGTCTAAGCAAACAAATCGTGGAAAATCCGATGATTGATCAAATAAAAGTTCCAAGCCTTTTGCTTCAGCGCGTTCGTGCATCATATCAATCACGTCGCGCAATAAAACACCTAAATCAAAGCAGTTAATTTCAATTTTCACGCGCCCTGCTTCGATTTTTGCCATGTCTAAAATATCGTTAATCAAATCGAGTAAATGCCGCCCACTGTTATTGATGATATTTAAATTTTCGCGTTGTGTAGGACTTAATGAGCGATCTTTTTGCAGTAATTGTGAAAATCCCAATACGGCATTCATTGGCGTGCGTAATTCGTGACTCATATTGGCTAAAAACACACTTTTTGCATGATTTGCCGCTTCTGCCTTATTTTTGGTTTTTTCTAATTCGACACTAAGGTCTTGCAGATTTTGATTATTTATTTCTAATTCAACAGTGCGATCCGCAACGCGCTGTTCAAGGTGTTCGTTTAATATCCGATAATTTTGCTCTGACGCTAAAATGACTTGTTCACGCTCTTGAATCGCGCTTGCCATATCAATAATACCCGTGGCGAGCAAACCAATTTCATCATGCGAGTGTAAGCTAAGTTTATGGTCATAATCCCCCTGCCGAATTTTATTCACGGCTTGTAAAATTTGGCTCAATGGCGTAGTCACAATGCGACCGAGCATAATCAGCAACGAAAAAATAATCGTTACACTTAATGCAATCAGCGAAAAAAATCGATTTAACGCCTCATTTTGCAAATGTTCTTCGACAAATCGTGAACTTAAAAAAAGACTCACCGAACCAATTTTTTCATCGCCATGAAAAATATCCGCTTGCCGCATCACCATGTTTTCATCATGAATGGGCTGATTTATATCAATAAGTTTCCAATTCGCATCACGCATTTGACCGTGTGTAATTTGTTTATCATCGGTAACTGTAATGGCATAAACCTCATTTTTCGCCATTTCAATGTCAATGACTTTAAGTTGCCACGCTTCATCCATTTCCCAAAGCGGTAAAATCAACCCTTCTCTCAACCGCTTAATTTGCCTTTCTGCATTTTCGTTTAATTCAAGGTAAAGGCGTTCTTGCGTGCTTAAATAGCTCTTGATTTCATAAAGACTCAACACGCTAATTACGACAATAAGCAATGAGAAAATGATTTTAATTTTGATGCTTCGCATAAATGTTCAAGGCGTTGTTTGATAAAGACGTGAAAAACGCTCAAGTTCTTTTAACCACAACAAGGGCAACTGGTGTGATTCGTAATAAGAACTGATAATTTCATTGTAACTACCATCTTTTATGATTTTGGCTAATCCTTGTCGATAGCGATTAGCGACATTTTCAACATTTGGGTAATTTTTATCGAGCAAAATGGCAATCGGCGAAACAGATTTTGGCAGCGCAATGACCTCAAAGTTTTTACTTTCAGTGGGAAAAAGTTTCGCAATCGTTTGTTGACCGACTAAATCGAGTTCCAACACAAAATCTAAACGTCCATGATGTAACTTTTTAAATAATGACTCTTGCGAATAACTGGTTTCAAAAAGAATACCTGCTTTTTCAAAAATGGTTCGATTAGCCATTGTTCCCGATAATGCGCCAACACGAAAACCTTTCAAATCGCTCAATGATTTGAATGTCACTTTTTTATCATGCAAAGGATTGTAGTAATACAACCCCACTTGCGTAATTGCAATCGGAATAATCGCGGCAAAATCTTGGTTATCCATATAAAAAACGGGATTACCCAAATTGTTGTCGGTTGTATCTTCAATCATGCGTTTGAGTGGCACAAATTCAATTATCGATTCAACGTCCCCCGCACGCGAGATAGCCTCAATCAATTCCCCACCTAAACCGTTATGCGGCAACGTTCTTGACCAATAAGGCAAACTTTCGTTTGCTTTCAAAATCACTGGCTTGCCGAAAGCAACGTTGCCTGTGAGTAAAAGAAATAACGCGCAAAAAATGAAGAGGCTTATTTTCATAACGATTTCTAGTCGGCTTCAGAGGGTTGCGCTAAAAACTTTTTATAGTTTATTGACACTTTTAACCCAGCAAAACGCCCTGCCATGCGGGTTAATTCTTGCGTTTTTTTATCAAACGTAATTTTGACTTCATTCAAAGCGCGGTCTTCGTAACCTTTTTCAATTTCATGCGTTTCAAGCAAAAAGTGATAAATATAAATTTCT
>JAQTXN010000058.1 GCA_028688755.1 Methylococcales bacterium
TGCCATAATCCAAATAAGATTTGATTCGTGATAATGCGTTGACTAATTCTTTGTTGCCGCACATGAAACCTACGCGCCAACCTGGCATGTTGTAGCTTTTTGAAAGGGTGAAAAATTCGACCGCAATATCTTTCGCGCCTTCTACTTGCAAAATCGACGGCGCAACATAACCATCAAACGCAATATCGGCATACGCTAAATCATGAACCACCCAAATTTTGTGTTCTTTCGCAATCGCAATAATTTTTTCAAAAAATTCCAAATCCACACATTCGCTGGTTGGATTACCAGGGAAATTCAAAATCAACATTTTGGGTTTGGGGTAGCAATTATTGATGGCGTTAGTCAATTCTTCAAAGAAATTGCCGCCTTCAACAAGCGGAACGTGACGCACGTCCGCTCCAGCAATCACAACGCCGTAAGGATGAATTGGATACGCAGGATTTGGCACAAGTACCACGTCGCCAGGCCCTAACGTCGCTAACGCCAAATGCGCCAAACCTTCTTTTGAACCAATTGTCACAATCGCTTCGTGGTCAAAATTCAAATCGACATCAAAACGGGTTTTGTACCAGTTACAAATCGCTTTTCGCAAACGTGGCACGCCACGCGAAACCGAATAACGGTGCGTATCTGGGCGTTGCACCGCTTCGATTAACTTATCGACGATATGTTGCGGCGTGGGTTGGTCAGGATTACCCATACCAAAATCAATAATATCTTCGCCAGCGGCACGCGCTTTGGCTTTTAAGTCATTGACAATGTTGAAAACGTAAGGCGGCAAGCGACCAATTCTAGGAAATTCGTTCATGAAAAGCTCTTTAAAGTAATTAAATAATAAAGTTGTGTAACTTACTGTTATGAATAAAAATCGTCAACAAATAAAACTAAAAATCCGCATCCAGTACAATGCGGTAACGCGCTTTGCCTGAAATCAAATGCGTGAGCGCGTCGTTGACTTTGCTCATCGGAAAATGTTCGACTTGTGGCGCGATATTGTGACGTGCGGCAAATTCAAGCATTGTTGCCATCGCGGCTGGTGAACCTGTTGGTGAACCCGACACACTTTTCTGACCAAAAATTAAATCTACCGCTGGAATCGGCATCGGTTCAAGTACCGCGCCGACAACGTGTAAACGCCCGTTTGGTTTTAACGTTTTGAGCAATGTCGCCCAATCCAATGGCACATTCACAGTCACTAATAACAAATCAAAGGAATTTGCCGCTTTTAAAATCGATTCGGTGTCGTAACTGGTAATTACATTGTGTGCGCCGAATTTTTTAGCTTCATCGATTTTTGATTCCGATGTCGTGAATGCTGTCACTTCGCATCCCCAAGCATTAGCAAATTTCAAGCCTAAATGCCCTAACCCACCAATACCCACTACGCCGACATGATGCGTTGGTTTTACGTCGAAATTCAAAAACGGCGCGAAAACTGTAATCCCGCCACAAAGCAAAGGCCCTGCTGACGCAGCATCTAACTTTTCAGGTAACGGCAAACACCAAATCCAATGCGCTCGCATTTTGTTGGCAAAACCGCCGAAATGCCCGCCTGCAATCGTTGGCAAGGCTTGTGAGCAAAGATTGTGTTGCCCTGTAGTGCATTCAGTGCAGTGCATACAACTCCCCGAATTCCAACCCACACCTACACGTTGACCGACTTTTAGCCCTTTTACATCTTTACCAACCGCACTAATTCTGCCAATCGCTTCATGACCTGCAATAATTGGATATGACGTAAAGCCCCAGTCATTGTTAATCATCGATAAATCAGAATGACAAATACCGCAATGTTCGATGTCGATTTCAACGTCTTCTGCACCAATTTCACCTAAATCAACCGAAATAAGTTCTAGCTCTGCTTTAGGACTTTTCGCCGCCCAGCCTTGAATTTGTGTCATGATTTTTCCTCTTTTTGATTTTAGATAAATTAAAGCGCAGGCAACTGAATAATAAATCCTGCGCCAATTTTTCGACTCGTATCAACCCAAATCGCGCCGCCATGTTCTTCAATAATTTTTTTCACAATTGCCAGCCCTAAGCCCGTTCCTTTTACTTTTGTGGTGACGTAAGGCTCAAAAATTTGTTCGATTTGTTCATCTTTAATACCCACACCGTCATCGTGCAAGGCAATCTCGATAAAATCAATGTTATTTTTTTGCACTCGATGCACAGAAATATCGATTTGCCCTGCCCCTTCAATGGCTTCCAGCGCGTTTTTAATCAAATTATGAATCACTTGACGAATACTCACTTGGTCGCCGTGAATCATCAGCGGATTATTTTCGTACTGCGCGTTAAATTTTACGCCTGACCTCAACACATAAAGCGACAAAACTTCTTGAATCAACGCCGCCAAATCAATGTTCACAGCCTGTTTTTTTGACGGCTTTGCGTATTCCGAAAAGTCATCAACCATTTCTTTCATCGCTTCGACTTGCTGAACAATGGTGCGTGTTGAACGCTGCAACATATCCGCATCAGCGGTTTCTAATTTGTCCGCAAGTTTGTGTTGCAAACGCTCGGCGGATAATTTAATCGGCGTGAGTGGATTTTTAATTTCATGCGCGAGGCGACGTGCCACTTCACCCCATGCCGCATTTTTTTGCGCTTGAATCAAATCGGTCACGTCATCAAAAACCACCACCGCACCAATTTTTCTACCATCTTGCGAAAATAAAGGCGTACCACGACACAATAATTCTTGCCGTCCATTTGCCCCTAAAAAAACCAGGCGCTGTTGCCAAATATCCTCAGATTGTTCTAAAAAACGCTGAATGGCTTTGAGTGGTTCGGCGAGTTCTTCATAATCTTGCGACAGGGTTAACAAGGTTTCGCCGACAAAATTAGCATTTGAAACATGAAAAATTTTGTACGCCGCTTGATTTGCCGTGCGAATTTTATGATTCGCATCAAAGCTGATTACGCCTGCGGTTAAATTTGCCAGAATGGTTTCTAAATAGGCACGTTGATTTTCTACTTCAAAGCCCGCCATGCGGGTTTCGTGACTAGCTCTTGCAATGCGCTGAGTCATTTCATTAAATGATTCGACCAAAAAGCCCAAATCGTCTTGTGCAATCACAGGTAATTGCTGGTCATATTTCCCCGAAGCGACGGCTTGCGTGCCTTTTACCAATTCTTTCACGGGCGCAACAATGGAACGAATGCTAATAAATGCAATCCAAATCGCCGCCAATAAACTCATCAATAACACCAGCGACAAGGCGAGTGAAAACGTCATTTTGAGTGAATCACGCAAAAAATTCATTTCCTGATAACGCACAAACGCAAATTCCACTGAATCGGCTAAATCTGCGATACGAACAGGTACGGGATATAAAGCCTGCAGATAACGAGGCTCTTTCGTTTTAACGGTGAGAATCACTCGAATCATCAATTCATCATTTCGCACAGATGCAAGTGCCGCAAATTCGCCATTTTGTCGTAGCTGCAACCAAGTGTGTTCATCGGGCAAACTGGGCAAAATATCACTTGGATTTGAACTATTAGAGGCAATAATTCGGTCTTGACGCGAAAACAACGTCATTTCCGTCGCGCCAGACAACACGCGAAAATTTTCCATTTCCAGCGAGGCTTGCGATTCGGGAAGTTGTTCTAATTTTTCGACCAGCTGTTGTGTTTGCGCTTTATTCCAACGAATCCGCTGGTCAAGCGAGGCTTGACTGAGTTCGAGCGCATCTTCCATTGCCCTGTCCATTTCGACGTTAAACCAACTGTCGATGCCTTGATGCAAAAATTGCATCGAGAAATAAAACACGATGCTCGACGGGGCAAGCGATAACACCACGAATAACGACACCATACGAATCGTGAGGCGTGAACCTGCTTCGCGGCGTTTGAGTTGGCGCGTGAGCGAATATAAATTTGCACCAACTAAGCCAAGCAACGCCACCGTGCCAACACCGTTGACAAGAAGCAACCACGAATACATCGCGCTAAGTTGTGACGATTCTTGCGTAGCACTACTCATCAATTGCAACGAGAGCAACGTCAAACCGCTTAGAATCGCAATTGATAAACCTGCGGGGATTTTTATTTTTAGAAAACGCATTTTACTTTTTTGCGTGAAGAAGTTATGTGCCTAACTTTATAAGACTTGCCCTTTGCTTTCAATAAACCAACAGGAAAATGTGATTGTTGTGTTTTGGCTTTTTATTTGTCGTTCCAATCTGGTATCTTTGTGTATCAAAAAATTAACACGCAATAGTTAAATCGAAGAAAAATTAAAGGTGTCACTCGTGAATGTATTTAAAAAACTAATTTTAGCAACGGCAATTGGAACGTGTTTTGCGCCCGCTGTGAATGCTGAAATGTCGATTGAAATTACCGAAGGTATTGAAAGTGCGATGCCGATTGCCATTGTGCCATTTGCTAATCAAGGTGCGCCGCTTGATGTAAGTAGCATTGTCGATTCAGATTTAGGACGTAGCGGCTATTTCAAAACCTTGCCACCTCAAAGAATGCCTGAACGACCAACCACAGCAGATGCCATTCATTTTGCGAATTGGCAAGGAGCTGGGCAAAATTACGTCGTTATCGGTCGAGTTCAACCCAATGGCGGTCAATTTAATATCGAATTCCAATTGTTTGATGTATCAAATGGTTCATCGTTACTAGGTTATCGAATGACTGTACCCGCAAACGAATTACGCAAAGCAGGGCATCATATTAGTGATTTAATTTACGAAAGATTGCTTGGTAAAAAAGGGATTTTTAGCGGTCGAATCGCGTATATCACCAGCACGCGAAATGGCACGCAAGCCAATCATAAAATTATGGTTGCCGATGCGGATGGCGCAAATGCCCAAGCAATTGCAAGTTCTGCCGAACCTTTGATGTCACCTGCTTGGTCGCCCGATGCACGAAGACTGGCTTACGTTTCATTTGAAAATAAAACCGCGTCGATTATCACGCAAACCCTCGCCACAGGTCAGCGTGAGAAAGTGGCTGAATTTCCTGGTATTAACGGAGCACCAGCGTGGTCGCCTGATGGTTCAAAACTTGCGGTGACGTTGTCAAAAGATGGCAATCCCGACATTTACATTTTAGATTTGAGTACGCGTAACGTTTCAAAATTGACCAAAAATCGCGCGATTGATACCGAACCAACATGGTCGCCTGACGGTCGAAATATCGTTTTTACTTCAGATCGTGGCGGCAAACCGCAGCTTTATTCGATTCCTGTTCAAGGTGGCGAAGAACGACGTATTACGTTTAGCGGCAGTTACAATGCCCGTGCGAGTTTTTCACCAGACGGGAAATTTATTACGATGGTTCACGGTAACGGCGGTGATTACCGTATTGGTGTGATGGAAGCCAATTCAAAATCAATTAGCGTTTTAACCTCAGGGCCTTTAGACGAATCCCCCAGTTTTGCGCCAAATGGCAGCATGGTTTTATATGCCTCGCGCAAAGGTAATACAGGTTATTTATCAGCGGTTTCTATCGATGGTAGAATGCAGCAAAAGTTGGTTTTTGATAGCACGGAAGTGCGCGAGCCTGCTTGGTCTCCCAAATAAACAACTACTTTTTAATCTCCAAAACATTAGGAAAAAACAAACATGAAATTTACAAAAACATTAGCGGCGGTTGCCTTTGCAAGTACATTAGCTTTAGCAGGTTGCAGCGGCGATGAAGAAAAAGACGCGAGTTTAACGGATGGAAGTTTAAACGGTGCAAATGGTTTAAATGACGCGTCAACCAGCGGATTTGGCGATGGTTCTGGTATCAATGGCGGACGTTTTGGCGCAAATGGCGGTCGTTTGGGTGCAAACGGTTTGCCACCTGAATTTAGCGATCCAAACAATCCACTTTCAAAACGCACTATTTATTTCATGCTCGACAGTAGCCAAGTTCAACAAGATTTTGTTCCAATTGTCGCCGCTCATGCGCGTTATTTGGTTGCAAATCCAAGTCGCCACATCGTGTTAGAAGGTAACGGTGATGAACGCGGTTCGCGCGAATACAACATTGGTTTAGGTGAACAACGTGCAAAAACCGTTGCGTCAATGCTCAAAGCGCAAGGCGTTTCTGAAAGCCAATTATCAATTGTCAGCTACGGCGAAGAAAAGCCTGTTGCAATGGGACATGACGAATCATCTTGGGAACTAAACCGTCGCGTTGAACTCGCTTACTAATATGAAAAAACTGCCTGCACTTTTACTTTTTGCATCGTCATTCGCGCTTGCGGATTCGCTTGCGCCTGTGATTGATAATTCGAATTATCCAATAGGTGTAACGCCGCAAGCACCAATTCCTGCAAGTTCTACGATGAATAGCACGTTTGAAATGATGACGCGATTAGACGAAGCGCAGGCAGAAATTCAACAGCTAAACGGCAAGCTCGAAGAACAAGCAAATTTGATTGCCGAACTCAAAAAGAAACAGTCGGCAATGTACGCGGATTTTGATGAGCGTTTGCAGCAAATTGAAAATAAAGCGAGCGGTGCAAAACCTGCTACCGAAGTTGAACCTGCTGCAAAACCTGCTGAACCTATGCCAACCCCTGCTCCGACAGCACCTAAACCTGTTGCTGCGCCTGCGGCAAGTGCAACAACGCCTGCAACGGGTTCACAAACGCCTTATCAGCAAGCCTTCGAAGCATTTCGTAATGGGCAAGTTGCCGAAGCGATTGCCCAATTTAGCGATTTACTCAGCAAAGATCCCAATAATCAACTTGCTAATAACGCGCAATTTTGGCTTGGCGAAGCGTATCGGGTAAATAAGGATATTCCATCAGCTAAAAAAGCCTTTAGTGCGGTATTGGAAAAATACCCAAATAGTCAAAAAGTGCCTGACGCGCTTTTAAAACTGGGTTCGATTGAAATGGATGCAAAAAATTCGGTAAAAGCCAAAGAACTTTTTACGCGCGTGATTACCGATTATCCAACCTCGAAACCCGCTGAAGTTGCTGCGAAAAAGTTGCAACAACTCAATGGCACTCCAGCACAATGATACGAATTAGCGAGATTTTTTATTCTCTTCAAGGCGAATCTAATACGGTCGGGCTTCCGACCGTTTTTGTACGTTTAACAGGTTGTCCATTGAGGTGTAATTATTGCGATACCAGTTATGCGTTTTCGGGCGGACAAAAAATGTCACTCGACGATATTTTTGCTGAAATTCAAAAATACGATTGCAAAACCATTTGTGTTACAGGTGGCGAACCGTTAGCACAACCCGCCTGTTTGGAATTATTAACAAAATTAGCAGACGAAAACTTTACCATTTCACTTGAAACTAGCGGTGCGTTAGACGTTTCAAAAGTGGATAAACGAATCGTCAAAGTCATGGATTTAAAAACGCCAAGCTCGAGCGAAGCCCTAAAAAATCGTTATGAAAATATCGCATTTTTAACCGTGCAAGACCAAGTTAAATTTGTGATAGCAAATGATGAAGATTACAACTGGGCAAAAAAAATCATGACGGATTATGCTTTAGCGCAACGTTGCCAAATTTTATTTTCACCCGTCGTGCCAACGCAAAATCCTACTGAACTCGCCGAAAAAATTTTAGCGGACAAATTGCCCGTACGTTTTCAACTTCAACTTCACAAACTCTTGTGGCAAGACGCGCAAGGAAAATAAATGCAAAAAAAAGCAGTCGTGTTACTTTCAGGCGGACTGGATTCCGTGACCGTTTTGGCAATGGCGCAAGCGCAAGGCTATGAATGTTATGCCCTCAGTTTTGATTATGGGCAACGCAATAAAGCCGAATTACAAGCAGGTGAAAAAATCGCCGCCGATTATGGCGTGATGCGAAAAGTCGTCAGTTTAGGACTTGGAACAATTGGTGGCAGTGCGCTAACCGATTCTGAAATTGCCGTGCCGCAAACATTGGAAACAGGCATTCCCGTCACTTACGTTCCTGCACGAAACACCGTGTTTTTATCGCTCGCACTTGGATGGGCAGAAGTGTTGCACGCTCAAGATATTTTTATCGGAGTGAATGCGGTGGATTATTCGGGCTATCCTGATTGCCGCCCTGAATTTATTGCTGCATTTGAAAACATGGCAAATCTAGCAACCAAAGCCAGCGTCGAAGGTGAACCGTTTAAAATTCACACGCCGCTGATTCATTTAAGCAAAGCGCAAATTATTGAAGCAGGCACAAAACTTGGGGTGGATTATCGACAAACGGTTTCGTGTTACTCCGCCAATGAAAACGGCGAGGCTTGTGGAACGTGTGATGCGTGTCGATTACGCAAAGCGGGATTTGACGCAGCGGGGATTGACGATTCAACGCGCTACACCGCAGATTGTAGGGGCGAATAACATTCGCCCTCTCATACCGCAAACATATCGTAATGAAGGGCAAATATGATTTGCCCCTACAAATTTTTTTATTTTTACACAACGAGGCAAGACCATGAGCAAAGAAATTTCTAGCACCACCTTGATGTATTCAATTTTAGCCGTGAATAGCGAAGCGGACATTCAACGTGATTACCTTGATTCTGACGAAATCCCTGCCGATGACATCGAAAATGAAGAAGGTATTTTGGACGATTTAGAACAAGCCTTGATGGAACTGATTGATGTTTATAAAAGCCGTTGCAAAGCTGAACCTGATTTACCATCAATTGATGAATTACTCGGCGGCGCAGAATAAATGACCACCATTTACGGCATCACTAATTGCGACACCGTCAAAAAAGCGCGTGTTTGGTTTGATGAACACCAAGTTGAGTACACGTTTCATGATATTCGCAACCAAGGTTTGACGCTCGAAACGTTAAAACAATTTGCTGCGCGGCTTGAAGATTGGCAAGTTTTGCTGAACCGTAAAGGCATGACATGGCGCAAACTTTCACCTGAACAGCAACAACTTTGCTCAAGCATTGAAACCGCATTGCCGTTAATTGCTCAAAATCGCACCTTGATGAAACGCCCTGTGATTGATAACGGGGCAGTTTTGCTGGTGGGTTTTGATACGAGAGCGTACGAAAAATATTTTTTATGACTGACACGTTAGAACTTTTAAAAGAGCTGATTCGCCGCGAATCGGTTACGCCTAATGACGCGGGTTGCTTAGATTTAATCGCCAATCGTTTAACGCCGTTAGGTTTTGTTGATGAGCGGTTGAATTTTAATGATACCGAAAATATGTGGCTACGCCGTGGTGAAGCAAAACCGTTGTTTGTATTTTTAGGACACACTGACGTTGTGCCTGTTGGTGCGTTGAATTTGTGGGAATCGCCACCGTTTGAGCCAACGATTCGTGACGGTCAATTATACGGACGTGGCGCGGCAGACATGAAAGGTGGGATTGCGTGTTTCATTACTGCTGTTGAGCGATTTGTGAAAAATCATCCCAATCACGCAGGTTCGATTGCGATGATGCTCACTAGTGACGAAGAAGGTGCGGCAACCAATGGCGTGGTAAAAGTCGTTGACGTACTTGAAAAACGTGGTGACAAAATCGATTGGTGTTTAGTCGGCGAACCGTCGAGCGATAAGCAAATTGGCGATGTGATTCGTGTCGGGCGACGTGGTTCATTGAATGCAAATTTAACTGTTCACGGCATTCAAGGTCACGTTGCGTATCCCGAAATTGCCGACAATCCAATTCATAAAATCACACCCGCGTTAAACGATCTGGTGCATGAAGTTTGGGACAATGGCAACGAATTTTTTCCTGCCACCAGTTTGCAAATCTCAAACATTCACAGCGGTGCAGGTGCTGAAAATATAATTCCAGCGAATGCGAATGTGCAGTTTAATTTGCGTTTTAGCACCGAACTCACCGACGAAATCATCAAACAACGCACCGAAGCAATTTTAAATCGACATGGTTTGAAATATGACATCGTGTGGCGTTTGTCAGGCAATCCGTTTTTAACCTCAAACGGCGCATTGATTGATGCGGCGCACAGTGCAATTAAAAACGTCACAGGTTTTGAAACACTCGATGACACAGGTGGCGGAACATCTGACGGACGTTTTATCGCTCCAACAGGCGCACAAGTGATTGAACTCGGCGCGTTAAACGCGAGTATTCACAAAGTCAATGAACACATTGGCGTTGCCGATTTAGACGTTTTAAGCAAAATTTACGAACAAATGCTGATAAATTTATTAGGCATTTGACCTGCAAAAGCTCTCGCTTTGCGCCACTCTTTATTGTTACACGCAACGCCGCATGAAACCTTTTCAAATCAATCTTATTGCATTTCTTAGCCTGCTGTTTTTTATCGTTTGGTTTGCACCACTCCCACAGGCTTGGCGAGTTCCCGACATTATGCCGCTTTGGCTACATACGTTTGCGGAATTCTTTGCAATTAGTGTTTCATGCTTGGTTTTTGCAATTGGCTGGCATTCTTATGGTTTAGAGCGTTCACGAAATGCGACCGTTCTAGCCTGTGGTTTTTTAGCAATTGGAATGATTGATTTAGCACATACCTTATCTTTTAAAGGTATGCCTGATTTTGTCACGCCATCGAGTGTTGAAAAAGCGATTGTGTTTTGGCTAATGGGACGCATGGTTTTTGCGGTTTTAATGCTAAGTGTTGCCATACAATCATGGAAAATTGTCCTATCTCAACGCGAACGTTATGGTTGGTTAATCGCTAGTTTAAGCATCGTCGCATTGACGTATTGGATAGGCTTATATCATGCCGACTTTTTGCCAAGCATGTTTGTGGCAGGAAATGGATTAACGTTATTTAAAATTGGCATGGAAGTCATCATTGCCTCAGTAACACTCATTGCTTCAATTCTTTTTTACCTCGAAACAACCAAACAAAACGCAAACTTTAAACTCTATAACGCGCCCAAACTTTGCACAGCAACTGCCATTACCGTGCTAAGTGAATTGTGCTTTATTCTCTACAGTGATGCGTCTGATTTGTTTAATTTGCTTGGGCATTTTTACAAAATCATTGCTTATATTTTTATTTATCACTCCCTTTTTATCAGTAACGTCGAGTTTCGTTTTGAGCAATTACAAACCGTTAGCGAGGACGTAAATGCCAAAAAAGAAACGCTACAAGCCATTATTGATAATGTTCCAGCAGGTATTTTTTGGAAAGATACGCAAGCCAAATACTTAGGCGCAAATAAACGATTTTTGCGCGATATTGGTATTCATAACGTCAACGAAATACTAGGCAAAAATAATTTTGACGTATTTCTTCATTATCGTGATTTATATCCTGAGGATATTGATCGCTATGCTGAACATGATTATGACCTGATTAAAACGGGGATTCCTAAATTAAACTACGAAGAAACACTGGAAACGCCTGACGGCAAAGACGTAATTGTACTGATGAGTAAAGTTCCCATGCACGATAATTCAGGAAATATCATTGGGATTTTAGGTACTTACGTTGATATAACCGAGATTAAAAAAGCACAGGCCATCGCCCAAAATGCCAACATCAGTAAAAGCGAATTTATCGCTAACATGAGCCATGAGATTCGCACGCCTATGAATGCCATTTTAGGCATGATTCATTTAACACTTGAAACCGATTTAAATAACACGCAACGCAGTTATTTAGAAAAAGTACAGCGTTCATCAAATACGCTTTTAGGCATACTCAATGACATTTTAGATTTATCGAAAATTGAATCGGGCAAAATGGACATTGAATTGAGTGAATTTAATCCGTCGCAAGTGTTACGCGAAGTCACCGAGTTATTCACGCCTAAAGCACAAGAAAAGAATTTAGAAATTTTTATCGACATTGATTCAAGAATGCCAATGACGATTAAAAGTGATGCGCTGCGGTTTAAACAAATCATCAGTAATTTAATTGGCAATGCGATTAAATTTACTACCGAAGGGGAAATTAAAATTTCTTTAAAAATCGTCTCTCAACGCTACGATGATTTACTGTTACAAATCGATGTTTCTGATACAGGGATTGGAATTAGAAAAGAAGAATTAAATAAATTATTTGAATCATTTACCCAAAGTGACGCGACGATTACTCGCAAATTTGGTGGAACAGGATTGGGCTTATCCATTAGCAAACGATTAGTGGAATTGCTAGGTGGGAAAATTAGTGGCACGAGTAAATTTGGCAAAGGAAGTACCTTTTCATTCACGTTGCCTTGCACCTTAGGACAAGCCTATGATTGGAATGCAGATACACGCAACTTAAAAAATCTTCGTGTTCTGTGTGTTGATGATAATCAGATCTCTGTCACCGTTTTAAAGCATATTTTGAGATTCTGGGGCATTTACGTTCAAGCCACTACCTCACCACTTGAAGGGATTGAAAAAATTAAGCACGCACACAAACAAGGCAAACCGTTTGATTTACTGCTTTTAGATTGGAAAATGCCTGAATTAGATGGCTTAAATTTGATTAAAGAAGTGGAACGTTTAGGACTTCGTGAAAATTTAACCATCATTATGTTGACGGCTTTTGAACAAGATAAATTACTTGCTGTGTCAGATGAAAGAAACGTGCAGTTTGATGCTATGATAAATAAACCTCTGACATCAGCAGACTTATTGAACACTATTTTGCACGCTTATCATGTACCAGATAATTCGCAAAATGAATCAAAAGAAAGTTGTTATGACAAAGCGAAAAAACTCGGCAAAGCACGTCTTTTACTTGTCGAAGATGATGTGACTAATCAACAAGTCGCTACGTTATTTTTAGAAAAAGCAGGCTTGGAAGTCATCGTTGCAAATCACGGCGGTGAAGCCATTGACTGGCTTGAAAATAACAGTTGTGATGCCGTTTTAATGGATATTCAAATGCCGATAATGGACGGTTATCAAGCGACACGCTGTATTCGTCAAATGCTCAATCAAAAGAATTTACCGATTATTGCAATGACCGCTGCGGCACTCCAACATGATAAAAAATTATGTTTAGAAGCGGGCATGAATGACCATATCAGCAAACCCATCAATCCCGATTTGCTCATCGATACGTTAATAAAATGGATTAAGCCTAAAACTGTTGATACGCCGCCCTTGCCTCAAATCGAAATTGAAACGGTTGATGCGTCACCAAATTTAGCAAGTATTTTAGAAGGTTTTGATTTGACGAGTGTACTAACAATGCTGGCAGGCGATGAAAAAACCTTGATTCGCTTACTTTATGGATTTAAAGAAAAATTCAAAGCAGAAGATGTCAAAATCCAAACATTGCTTGCAAACAATCAACTTAACGACGCGCAAAAATGTTTGCATACGTTAAAAGGATCCGCGGGGAATTTAGGCATAACACCGTTGCATGAAGTGAGTTCGATTTTAGACACGCAACTCAAAAATGGACGTTATGAACAGGAAACACTTGATGCGTGGCAAGATACCTTCACAAACGTGATGACGTTAATTTCAAAATTGTAAAAATAACGCTAACGCATTGTCAGTTACCTGTTTAAAAACATTTTCTCCAATGCTAATAAGCCGCGTTGCCGCTCAGAAATTCGTTTTGCAGGCGACCCCGAATAAATACCGAACGCTTCGCAATTTTTCCGAATTAAACTTAACGCGCCAACAGCAACACCTTCTTCTAAAATCACATTCGGCAAAATGATGGAACCCGAACCAATAATCACATGACGACCAATGTTAACGTCGCCGTGTTGCACATTGGTAAATTCAGCAGGAATCATCGGATTTGTCATAAAATCCCCGCTGTAATCATCGTTACTACTATAAATGGCAACCCGCGAAGAAATGTTAGAAAAATCAGCAAGTGAGATATTTCCCGCGCCAATCAATGATGAAAAAACGGCAATGTGAATATAGTTACCAATATCAATGCCGCCTTCGCCAGCGGATAAAACGCAAAAATCGTCAATTCGAACGTGATTGCCAATTCGAATGTTTTGGCAATTGTAATAAGAGGCTTTGTCGGACAAAAACACGTTATCGCCGATTTTTGCAAAGCCCATTTCGTTGATTTGCTCAGTTGTTAGCCATGCCATAAGTCAAACCTGAAAACTTTGTACACTTTTTTCTGCACAAAACCGTTGCCACATCATTTTTAAAGCTGCTTCAAAACCAGCCGCTACATTTTCAGGTTTCGATTTTGTCGCTGTTCGCATGCTTTCGCGTAATTGATGACGCAAAGATTGCAAACCATCCACATTGTTTGCCCATGCTTTTGCCATATCAACAAATTGTTCAGGTGTTTGTGCTGTAAATTTCTCATGTAAATTCACTCGACTAAGCATTAAAAGCCCTTGTCTTCCCGCCAAACTATTCCACGCATACGTCAGTGTCGGCACACCCATCCACAATGCAAACCCTGTTGTTGTGCCGCCTGTATAAGGAAAGGTATCTAAAATAAAATCCACTTCACCATGTAGTGCTAAATAATCGGGAATCGATTTTTTTGCATAAAACGTTAATCGTTCAATCGACACGTTACGTTTTGAAAATTCATTTTCAAGCAGCTGTTTCAGTGCATCATCTGAGACATTGCCGATAATCATTTTTGACGTGGGAATTTCGTTTAACACTTTGCCCCATAAATCTAACGTTTGTTGCGTCAATTTACTGGTGCGATTGAAACTGCCAAACGTGATGTAACCATTTTTTAAAGCAGGAGAATCCACAACAGGCGTATTCGTTTCAGGCACAGCGAATGTCACAACACTGGGCAATTGCACCAATTTTTCAACAAAATAATCATCAAACATCCCAACAGGCGACCAATCGTTATCAACTAAGTAATAATCCATCGTTTTCAAGCCTGTCGTACCTGGAAAGCCGAGCCACGAAATCTGAATTGGCGCAGGTTTATAAGCGAATGTAAGCAAACG
>JAQTXN010000204.1 GCA_028688755.1 Methylococcales bacterium
TCCGATCTCACAAATTCTTCGTCAATTTCAGGTAAAACAGGTTCTTCAATTTGTTTAACGTCGATTTCGAATTCAGCAGTTTTGCCTTTTAATTTTTCGTTTGGATAATCTTCTGGGAAAGTTGCTGTGAATTTTTTGTTGTCGCCAACTTTTAAGCCAATTAAATTGTCTTCAAAACCAGGAATCATGTTGGCAGCACCAATTTCAACTTGGAAATTTTCAGTTTTGCCATTGGTAAAGTTTTCGTCTTCAACCGTACCTGAAAAATCAATCGTTACTTGGTCTTTTGCAGCACTTGCGCGGTCAACCACTTGCCACGTTTTACGTTGATCACGCAATTTCGCAATCATTTCATCAACGTCGCTTTCTTTTACTTCAGCGGTTTGTTGCGTGACTTCTAATTTATCCGCGCCTTCAAGTGAAACTGTTGGATACACTTCAAAACTTGCGGTGTAAGTAAAACCTTCTGGCGTATCAATTAAATCAACTAATGGATAACCCGCTGGATTTAAATCTTGTTGTTTTAAGGCTTCGAAATAGCTTGATTGAATTAAATCTTGTTTCGCTTCAATTCGCACATCTGCGCCATACATTTTAGCGACAACACTTTGGGGAACTTTGCCGCGGCGGAAACCATCAACACGCGCTTCCTTTGCGATTCTTTGCAAACGTGGTGCAACTTTTTCTTGAACTGCTGATTCTGGCAAAGTGATGGTCAATTTACGACCTAATTCTGATGTTTGTTCAACAGAAACTTCCATTATTTTCCCCACAAGATTTTTTGTTAGATTGAAATTAAGATTTTTTGAATGCCGATCTGGCAAATGGATTTGATATTTTTTTGAAATAACTTTTGTCTGATTATTAAGTGGTACGAATGGGGAGACTCGAACTCCCACGGGGTTACCACTGGAACCTAAATCCAGCGCGTCTACCAATTTCGCCACATTCGCAACTTAATAAGCGGCAAATTATAGCTGCTTTAAGTAGGTTGCAACAAGTAGTAATTTATTTTTAATCGTATAATGCGCGTTTTTTAATTCCTTGTTACGGCGAATTTATGCTTGAACATTACTGGCGTTTAGCGCGTTTTGATAAACCGATTGGCACGTTAATCCTTTTATATCCAGCACTTTGGGCATTATGGATTGCGAGCGATGGCAAACCTGATTTACTCGTTTTAACCGTCATTTCACTTGGCGTAATCGTAATGCGTGCGGCAGGTTGCGTAATTAACGATTATGCTGACCGCGATTTTGATCCACACGTTGAGCGCACAAAATTACGCCCCATTGCAGCAGGAAAAATTTCACCTAAAGCAGCACTGATTTTTTTTACCGCATTATGTTTATTGGCATTTGGTCTAGTTTTATTACTGAATCAATTCACGATTTTGTTGTCATTTATTGGCGCATTTCTAGCCGCAAGTTATCCATTTATGAAACGCTACACCCATTTGCCACAAGCTTATTTAGGCATAGCGTTTGGTTGGGCTGTGCCGATGTCTTTTGCCGCGCAGTTAAATGAAATTCCAAACGTCGCGTGGGTTTTATATTTAGCGGTAATTTTGTGGGCGTTGGTTTATGACACCATGTATGCGATGGTCGATAAAGACGATGATTTAAAGATTGGTGTGAAATCAACTGCCATTTTATTTGGCAAATACGACCGCCAAATTATGGGAGCGTTGCAGGTTATTATTTTGTTGCTGCTGTTTGCCGTTGGTCAAATGAAAGGCTTAGGAAATTTTTATTATTTAGGCTTAATTGCAGCAGCGGGCTTTTCAATCTATCAGCAAAAATTGATTTTTCATCGTGAGAAAAGCGCGTGTTTTTCGGCTTTTTTGAATAATAATTGGTTTGGTTTGGTTGTTTTTGTGGGGCTATTTTTAGACTATTTGTAATCAAGTGCCTGCTTGAAAAACAGGCACTTTTTAAGCGTTATTCAAATTTAAAATTGAACGTGAATGTTTTAAATTCTCGCGCAAATAAATCTTTATCCGCAGGAATTGGCAATGGTGATGAATTATTCACGGCATTTTCAACCGAGCGATCGAAAATTTCATCACCACTACTTTTGATAATTTCAACGTCAATAATCGAGCCATCCGACGTAAGATGCACGCGAACCGTACATTTCAAATTATTGTCCACGGGTGGTTTAAACCATTTGCTACGCACTTTCTTTTGAATAGCATCTTTGGCTTTTGCCAGCATTTCAGCTTGAGCATTTGCCGCCGCCGCTGCTTGCTGTGCGGCAGCAATTCTTGCTGCATCAGCCGCTGCACGTTCAGCGGCTTGTTTTGCTGCTGCTTCAGCACGCGCTTTTTCAGCGGCTGCACGCTCCGCATCAGCTCTTGCGGCAGCTTCTTTTGCCGCTTCTTTATCAGCGGCTTGTTTTGCTGCAACTTCAGCTTTAGCCGCTGCATCTTTAGCCGCTTTTTCAGCCGCTAATTTCTCCGCTTTTTCAGCTTCGGCTTTTGCGGCTTTCTCTGCTGCCTTTTTCGCTTCGACTTCAGCTTTTTTTTTCGCTTCGGCTTTTTCAGCGGCGAGTTTGTCTGCCTTTTCTTTTTCAGCAGCAGCTTTTCTCGCATCTGCCTCAGCTTTTTTTGCGGCTTCTTTGTCGGCTACTAACTTTTCGGCTTTCTCTGCGGCTTTTTTGGCTTCATCAGCCTTTTTTGCATCTGCTTTCTCAGCGGCTTCTTTCTCACGCTCGGCTTTTTTCGCGTCTTCAGCTTCTTTCGATTTAATACGCTCAATCGCTTTTTTTGCCTCTTCAACTTTTTGGGCTTCGGCTTTTTCTGCAGCGAGTTTTTGAGCTTTTACCGCTGCCTCTTTTTCAGCTTTTTCCGCTGCTAATTTTTTCACTTCTTCCGACTTTTTAGCTTGGGCTTCTGCTTTTTTTGCCTCGGCTTCAGCCTTTGCAACCGCCGCCGCTTGTTTAGCTGCTAAATCTTCTTTGGGTTTTGGCGGTTCAACAGGTTTCGGTGGCTCTACAGGCTTAGGCGGTTCAACAACCGTTTTTTGCTCTTGCACAGGTGGCGGAGTGGGTTCTGGTTCAGGCGCAGGTGTTGGTTCAACCACAGGTTCTGGCTTTGCCACAGGCGGATTCAGTTCAACCATCGTCGCGTGAATAATTTCAGGTTCAGGCGGTGTAGGTGGCGGAGCAGGTTTATACAACGCACTAAGCGCAAATAAAACCAGTAGCGTTAAATGAAACGCTAACGCGAGTAAAAAAGGTTTGGAAAATTTTTGATTAAACATCGAATCCGTTAATCATCTGATTTAGTCATTAAGCCAACCGTTGGCACGCCTGCTTTTTTAAGCGATGCCATCGTTACGACAACTGTCCCGTAATCGATATTTTTGTCAGCGTTAATCAAAATTTGAGTCTCGGGTTTATTTTTCAAGACGGCTTCAATACGCGGATAAATTGCCTCTAATTCAACAGGCTCATCTTCGCCATCGCCGACGTTAATAAAATATTTGCCCGCGCCATCTGCATTTTGAATTGAAATAATAAACGGTGGCGTGTCGTCTTTTTGCTCAATCATC
>JAQTXN010000059.1 GCA_028688755.1 Methylococcales bacterium
TGGCAAACCTAAAAAACGTCCTTCTGTTGCGGCGGCAACCGTTCCCGAATACAACACATCATCGCCTAAATTCGCGCCATGATTGATACCTGCAAAAACCATATCAGGTTCACTTTCAAGCAAACCTGTAATCGCCAAATGCACGCAATCCGTTGGCGTGCCGTCCACTTTGGTAAAACCATTGTGCGCGAGCGTGGCGCGAAGTGGCATATCAAGCGTTAGTGAATTACTCGCTGCGCTGCGATTTCTGTCTGGTGCGACAACAGAAATCGTTGCATGTTCACTCAACGCTTTGGCTAATGCGCCAATGCCTTCTGCCAAATAACCATCGTCATTACTTATTAAAATGTGCATAGTTTTCTCTTAAAATTTTGCCGCATGATGCTCAGATAATTTAAAACCACAATGATGCGTCATTGTTTTCAAAACGTGTTTAAAACGCGCTTCGTGATCGAGCGTTTCGTCTGAATTTGATTGAATGCAGCGCAGCACATTGGCTGTTGCGTCAACGGCAACGCCTGTGACAGTGAATTTTGTGTGTCTTGCACCGTTGTTATCTACGCAAACATATTCAGTTTCGCTAATCATGGCAGGCAAAGGTTTTGGAAAATGATCGATATTTTTCGCTTTTGAAATCGTTCCTGTATGCGTTGCTGTGGTGCGAATATCTTCAAAACTTTTGCACGGACTGTTTGCAGACAAAAGCTCTTTAGGATTTTTTGCATTTTTATCGAGCATTTCTTGACTGACTTCATCCACTTCAAATGTCGCGGGATCAGATGCCGCAGGCTCTTTTTTCTCATTGCTTGCGCTATCTGGTTTTTGCGCTTTTTCAACAGCCGCTTTCGCTTCAACATTTTCCAACGTCATCGGCTCGATTGGCGTATCGACGGTTTCACTGAGCGAAAAGTATTCGAAGAAAATAATAATCGGCAAACAAAGAACAGTAAGTTGCGTAATAAGCAGACTGTTCTTTTTCAAAAACTTTACAAAATTTTCAAACAACATTTTTACCTCTATAACTTAATCCGAAGAGAATGTAATTTACGATATAAATGCGTACGTTCCATGCCAACTGCGGCGGAAAGTTTTGCGACGCTGCCGCCTGTTCGCTCAAAATGATATTCCAAATAGGCTTTTTCAAAATGATCTCGTGCTTCTTTTAGCGGCAAATTGTAAAACTCTGGCACGGATAACATTGGCGATGAAGAGTCGCCTGTAATTTTGCCGAGTGTGTTTTTCACTTCATCGAGTTCAATCGCTTCACCTACACCTAAAATCATTAAGCGTTGCACCACATTTTTGAGTTCACGCACATTGCCGCGCCAACTAAAGTTACGCAGATAATTTTGTGCCGCCATTGAAAAACGACGGAATGGCAATTTTTCATGCGTGACAAAATAATCAACGTAAAAATTCAACAATGCAGGCACGTCTTCGCTGTGTTCGCGCAAGGGCGGAATGGTGATGGTCACTTCATTGAGCAGATAATAAAGCTCATGCCGAAAACGCCCAAAACGCACTTCTTCATCGAGTGCCATGCGCGTTGAGGCAATAACATGCACGTCAACATGCACGGCTTCGCTGCCGCCAACACGCAAAAATGAACTGGATTCGAGCGCACTTAATAAACGTAATTGGGTTTCTTTATCCATGTCACCAATTTCGCCCAAAAACAAGGTGCCGTTATTGGCGCGTTCGAGCAATCCGTGATAAATCTTGTGTCCGTCTTCTTTACCAAAAAATTCCACTGCCGAATTTTCAGGCGCGATACTGCCCACAGACACATTGATAAATGCGCCGTTTTTATGCGAACTGTTATTGTGCAAATAGCGGGCATAAAGTTCTTTGCCAACACCTGCTTCACCAACGAGTAACACGCGCGTGTCATGTTGTGCGAGCCGTTTTAATTGTTCTTTGATGCGTGCGATTGCCGCGCCTTTTCCAACAGGTTCAATGTCAACATGAGCATTTTGACGATAGCCCGCGTTTTGTTGCCCTGCTTCTAAGGCTTTTTCAACAATTAACAATAATTTCGCCAGCGAAAGCGGTTTTTCTAAAAAGTCGAATGCGCCCAAACGTGTTGCTTCCACGGCGGCTTCAACCGAGCCGTGACCTGACATCATAATCACGGGGCAAAGCGGTTTATCTTCGGCAAGCCATTCTTTTAATAACGTAATACCGTCAGTGTCGGGCATCCAAATATCAAGCAAAATTAAATCAGGCTGCATCGACACTTTTAACATTTTTGCCGCGCTAGCATTTTCAGCCATGCTGACTTGATAGCCTTCGTCTTCTAAAATTTCGCTCACCAAATGGCGAATATCGTTTTCATCATCGACAACTAAAATGCGTGGGGATTGATTGCTCATAAGGTTTTTAAAAAAAGTGAATGAAATGGGCGTAATCATTGCACTGTACGCCTGTAGATGCAAACGGTTTGAGGGCATTTATGCTAAAATCTTCCGCAATTTCTTACTTCATTTTTACTTTTTTAACGTATGGAAAAAATCAAAGTTTTATTCGTTTGCATGGGCAACATTTGTCGTTCACCCACCGCAGAAGGGGTTTTTACCAAATTGGTACAAGACAAAAATTTAGCGCATTGTTTTTCGATTGATTCGGCAGGCACGCACGCTTATCACGTTGGTGATGCGCCTGATACTCGCGCGAGGCGAGCTGCGTTAAATCGTGGCGTTGATATTAGTCATTTGCGTGGGCGAAAAGTGGTATTTGGCGATTTTGAGGATTTCGATTTTATCCTTGCCATGGACGATGATAATCACGAAATTTTGATGCAAGCCTGCCCTGAAAAACATCAACATAAAATTCATTATTTTTTAAACTTCGCACCGCAATTAAATATCCGTGAAGTTCCCGATCCCTATTATGGAAATGGTGATGGATTTGAGCGTGTTTTAGACATGGTTGAAGCCGCAAGCGAAGGTTTCTTAAAACATTTACACGATACAAAACGATTCGGATAAGAAGATGGCAATTATTGAAAACACGATAAATTATGTAGATGGCGATACGATTTTAGAAGCTTTTTTTGCTTTTGACGGTTCAATTGAAGGGCAACGTCCGCTTGTTTTAGTCAGTCATGCGTGGGCTGGTCGCAGTGAATTTACCGCTGAAAAAGCGCGTTATTTAGCTGAATTAGGTTATGTTGGTTTTGCGCTCGATATGTACGGAAAAGGGAAATTGGGGCAAACCGACGAAGAATGCTCAGCGTTAATGCGTCCATTGGTTGAAGACCGCGCGTTGCTGCAACAACGAATTTTAGCCGCATTGAAAACGGCGAAACTTTTGCCTTGGGTTGATGACAAAAAAATTGCCGCAATTGGTTTTTGTTTTGGAGGACTTTGCGTTTTAGATTTGGCGCGAACTTGCTCGGATGTCAAAGGTGTGGTGAGTTTTCATGGGCTTTTGCACGCACCATCGAATGTGCCAAATCCTAAAATCAGCGCGAAAGTATTAGCGTTGCATGGACACGATGACCCACTTGCACCACCGTCGCAGGTGTTGGATTTTGAAACGGAAATGACTAACGCAGGAGTAGATTGGCAATTACATACTTACGGCAACACGGTTCATGCGTTCACAAATCCGTTAGCGAGTGATTTTGCTGCGGGTTATAAATACGATGAAAAGGTGAATCGTCGCGCGTTTCAAGCGATGGAGAATTTTTTAACCGAAGTTTTTGCGTAATTTAAAATTGCAGCAAACGGCGCAAAAAATCTTTTTCATCTTTGGTTAAACCTTCAGTTTTTTCTTTTTCAACTAATTTGTTTAACCGATTTTTACGTCCTTGCAAAATCAATTGTTTTAATCCACCTGAAAATTCGGCTTCAATTCCGTCGTCAGGAATGAGAATGGGCAACGATGCAAGCGCGTTGAGCATTTTTTCTTCGGGCAAACCGCGATAATGCTCAAGTAATTGCGCTGTTGAAGTCGGTTTTTCGATGCAAATTTTCTGCACAATCGCTTTAAAAATGTCAATTCCTGAAAATTCTAACGTTTGCCAATCAATGGGATTGGCTTCTAATTTGGTCGCTAATTTTGGATTTTGCACCAACAACGCTAGCGTTAAACGTTCCATTGAATGACGGACATTTTTTTCTTTTTGATGTTGATTTTGTGGTGGCGCAACAGTTTCTTTTTCGATTTCAGGCGCAACGTCAAAATGGGTTAATTCTTCCAATTTCGCTAGCATCATATTTTTAAAAAATCCGTCTGCCAGTTTGAGCAAAAACGGTTTTGCCTGACCTGCGAGTTTTGCTCTGCCTTCGATGGAATCTAAATTTAATGTTGCGGTGAAATGATTGAAAAAATAACTCGATACCATTTCGGCATTTTCAATACGTTGCAAAAAGGCTTGCGTGCCTTCTTCGCGCAGTAACGAATCAGGGTCATGCGGCGAGGGCAAAATCAAAACACGCACTTGCCGATTATCGTTAAGCACAGAAAAAACCGCATCCATCGCTTTCCACGCCGCATTTTGCCCCGCGTTATCGCCGTCAAAACATAAAATCACTTCAGGCGTTGAACGAAACAAAAGCTGTAATTGTGTCGCGGTTAAATTCGTTCCTAGCGCAGCGACAGAATAATCAATGCCGAACTGCGCTAACGTCACCACGTCCATATAACCTTCGACAATCAGAATCCGTGCAGGTTTTGGATTCTTTTTCAGTAATTCGTATAAACCATAAACTTCATTACTTTTGTGAAACAACGGTGTTTCGGGCGAATTAAGATATTTCGGTTGCTGCGAATCGTCCAACACGCGCCCGCCAAAACCAATCACATGACCGCGTTTATTGCGAATGGGAAACATGATGCGCTGACGAAAACGGTCGTAATACATGTCATTTTTGAACGCGAGCATTCCCGCTTCGCACAATAATTCAGTATTTTTAAAATGCGGCGACAAAATTTGCCAACCGTCGGGCGCGTAGCCAATCATAAAATCACGCGCAATCACGCCTGTAATGCCACGATTTTTTAAATACTCAACAGCGATTTGTTTTTGAGGATGTTTTTTGAGTTGTTGCGTGTAAAACGTGGCGCAAGCTGCCATGATTTCTTGCAATTCAACGAGTTTATTTTTTGCTTCGGGTTCGTAGCCAGTTTGATTTTCATAAGGAATTTCAACGCCAGCAACGGTCGCTAATTCTTCAATGGTTTCAACAAAACTGAGGTGATTAAATTCCATCAAAAACGAAATGACGTTGCCGCCTGCGCCGCAGCCAAAACAGTGATAAAACTGCTTGTTGCGATTGACGTTAAAGCTGGGAGATTTTTCGTTATGGAAAGGGCAACGGGCGGTGTAATTTGAACCCATTTTTTTTAAAGGGACGTGCGAATCGATAATATCGACAATATCAACTCGCACTAAAAGTTCATCAATAAATTGCCTTGGGATTTTACCAGCCATTTTGATGAACGCGCGGCATTGTTTTTACGCGAATGCGGCTTTGATTTTTACGCTGACAACCGACATATCGGCTCTGCCTTGCATGGGTTCTTTGAGTAACGCCATGACTTTGCCCATGTCTTTAATCGAGGTTGCGCCAGAATCGGCGACCGCTTGCGCGACCATTGCATCGATTTCAGCTTCGGTTAAAGGTTGGGGAAGAAAAGTTTGAATGATGACAATTTCTGCCGCTTCGATGTCGGCTAAATCGGCGCGATTCCCTTCGGTATACTGACGAATTGATTCACGACGTTGCTTGACCATTTTGTCTAAAACGAGCAAAACGCGACCATCATCCAGTTCAATTCTTTCGTCAACTTCGATTTGTTTTACGGCGGCAAGAATCAAACGAATTACGCCAAGACGCGCTTTATCGCCACTTTTCATGGCGACTTTCATTTCGTTTTTAATGTGTGCTAATAATTCGCTCATGAATTACAGCGCAGGACGACCGCGACGCAAGTTTTTCAACGCATAACGTTCACGCGCCAATTTTTTCAAATGACGTTTAACCGCTGCTGCACCTTTGCGTTTACGTTCGGTTGTGGGTTTTTCGTATGCTTCACGACGACGTACTTCTGCTAAAACACCTGCTTTTTCACAAGCGCGTTTGAATCTGCGAATAGCAATATCGAATGGTTCGTTTTCTTTAAGTTTTACTGATGGCATTTAAAAATTCCAATTAAGTGATGTTTATAAAAAGGTTCGGCGGCTTGTTGCAGCCTAAAATGAACACGCGATTATACCGTTACTTGCTTATTTTTCAAAAGCGTATTGTGCATTTCATTGTGTGAATTTAGGTTGAAAAAAGCGGTAAGAAAAATAAATCGCTAAAATGAACAGCAACCAGCTCGCAACGAGCAAGCCAATTACGCCGTCGTAATGGCTGATTAGAAAAGCATAAGGCGAGTTGAAGTCAGCATAAAACGCAGATTTACTCATCCGAATTAACGTTACCCACCCCGTGTGACAGCCGATGCAAACGGCTAAATTTATGTCATTACGCGAACGCAACACGCCTAAAAATAAACCGACTGAACATAATGCTAAAAATGCTGTCCATTCTTGCAGCGCAAACACGTTGTGATACGCCTCACCAAGCAATTCAAAGCTGCCGTTTAAAGTCAGAGTTTCTTCTGAAACAGGTGATTTACTGTCTAAAAAATGCAAGCCTGCGTAATAAACTGAACTAATTAAAACAGCTGAAAATACGGGTAAATACTTTCGCAAACTGGTTAAAAGTAAGCCCCGAAACACTGATTCTTCAACGATGCCAATGAGCAACGCTAGCCCAAATGCAATGCCGATTTTTTTTATAATCCAGCCGAGCGTCCACGCTTTGGTTAAATCGATAGAATGAATGCCCAGCACGTTTAGCGTCACAAAAACAGGCAATAAAACTAAAAAACTTAAACCAAATCCGTGCCAAAATTGCTTGAGCATGATTTTAAAAGGCGCGTAGCCAAGCATTTCTTTGGTTAAACCAAGCCATTTTGAAATCGGAAAAATACTGAGTAACAGCAGGATTTGCGAAAGGCGAATCATCAATTTTCGTAAAATTGTCGCATCGTTAAAACTAAGTGCAATCAAATAACTACTAACGCAAGCAACGCCAGTAATGCCGAGTAAAAGCACAAACGGCATTAGCGCGTAAAACACATTTTTACTCATCCTTGAAAATCGCCCCACAACATTTGCACCGCTGATAAGGCGGCAAGTGACGCAGTTTCGGTGCGTAAAATTCTCGAACCTAATCGAACAGGAATAAAGCCAGCAGCTTTAGCGATGTCACGCTCGTGGCTAGAAAATCCGCCTTCTGGGCCTGTTAATAAGGTCACAGAATTATTTTCAGGGCTAAGTTGCGCTAAATTTTTTTCGGCATAAGGGTCTAAAAAAACTTTCAAACCGCTCTGCGCTGTGACCCACGAATTTAAATTTGCAACATCGGCAAAATCAGGTAACACCGTGCGTCCACTTTGTTCTGCGGCGTGCTGAATAATTTTTTGCCAATGTTGCCAACGTTGTGATTTTTTTTCGTCTTTGAATTGCACCACGCAACGCTCGGTAATGAGTGGCGTAATCGATGTTACGCCTAATTCGACCGCTTTTTGCACCGAGAAATCCATGCGGTCGCCACGCGAAATACCTAAACCTAGCTGAATTTTCAAATTCGATTCCACGCTGCGGTCGATGAATTTTTCTAATTCGACACGCACAAATTTTCGACTAACTTCGAGAATCTTGCCTAAGTATTCGCCACCTTCACCGTTGAATAAAATAATTTGAGCATCGTTTTTTAATCGTAAAACGCTGCGTGCGTAATGGGCGTTATCGTCGTCAAGTTCGAGGTTTTTGCCCGTTTGCAACGAAGCATTTATATAAAGTCTTGAAATTCGCATTTATTTACACTGCTGCAATGGTTGTGGTGTTTTTGTTTCAGATGTTGTCACAGCAACGATTTGAGTGTTTTTTTCTTTTTTCTCATCAGGCTTGTCAGAGGCAGAACTTTCTTGTTTTGTTGCTTCAGGTTCTGGAGGTGGTGGTGGCGGAGGAAGTTGATTCATGTTTGCACTTGAACTCGATTGTGATCCTGAATTTAAAATCACTGCCCCCATTTGTTGTTTTGCGGTGTTGTCGATATTTTCAACGATTTTTGCCGCTTCTTGAGGAGCTAGATCTTGAGCTATCGATGCAATTGTGTCGAAGGCAACAGGATTAGGTGTTTTTGCTCTTGCCTCGGCGGCTAATCTTTCAGCTTCGGCTTTTGCCGCCGCTTCGGCAGCTAAACGTTCGGCTTCAGCTTTTGCCGCCGCTTCGGCAGCTAAACGATCGGCTTCGGCTTTTGCTGCAGCTTCCGTTGCTAAACGTTCGGCTTCGGCTTTCGCTGCTGCTTCGGCAGCTAAACGATCGGCTTCAGCTTTTGCCTCTGCTTCGGCAGCTAAACGATCGGCTTCAGCTTTTGCCGCCGCTTCGGCAGCTAAACGATCGGCTTCGGCTTTCGCTGCTGCTTCGGCAGCTAATTTTTCTGCTTCGAGTTTGGCTTTCTCTTCGGCAGCTAATTTTTCTGCTTCGAGTTTGGCTTTTTCTTCAGCAGCTAATTTTTCCGCTTCGAGTTTGGCTTTTTCTTCGGCAGCTAATTTTTCCGCTTCGAGTTTGGCTTTTTCTTCGGCAGCTAATTTCTCTGCTTCGAGTTTGGCTTTTTCTTCGGCAGCTAATTTTTCTGCTTCGAGTTTGGCTTTTTCTTCGGCAGCTAATTTTTCTGCTTCGAGTTTGGCTTTTTCTTCGGCAGCTAATTTTTCTGCTTCGAGTTTGGCTTTTTCTTCAGCAGCTAATTTTTCCGCTTCAAGTTTCGCTTTTTCTTCGGCAGCTAATTTTTCAGCAGCGGCTTTTTCCGCTTCAAGTTTGGCTTTTTGTTCTTCAGCTAATTTTTCAGCAGCGGCTTTTTCCGCTTCAAGTTTGGCTTTTTGTTCTTCAGCTAACTTTTCTGCTGCAGCTTTTTCAGCTTCAAGTTTAGCTTTTTGTTCTTCAGCTAACTTTTCTGCTGCAGCTTTCTCCGCTTCGAGTTTCGCTTTTTGTTCTTCAGCTGCTTTTTCTGCTGCAAGTCTTGCCGCTTCAATTTCTTCAGGCGTAGGATGAACAACAGGGGGCGGCTCAACAGGAGGTGGAGTTGTTGGAGACGCTTCACGATAAACCACATAATTTCCAGTTGTGGCATTTGAAGGTACAGAATTGCTGTAACTCAAAACAGGATTAGACAGTTTGCTTATCCACGAAGAACTACTTGAAATTGTCCCAGTTTTTAAAACGGCTAAACCACTTGTTGAAATAAAATTACTTGTGAGTGAAATATCATTTGCAGAGGAACTTAATCCCGCATTATTTAATGAAATACCCCCAGTTGCTTCTAAGGTTAATTGCCCCGCACTTTGGACAGCTGAATTTTCAAATATCAAACTGTCTGTTGTTGAATCGGTATTTTCAGCAACAAGTTCAATTGCCCCTGTGCTTAAAATTAAACTTGGATTCGCCAATGTACCTGTCATTACAACGCCGCTGTTATTTTCGCCGCCGATGTCGTTGGTTGCATCGTAAGTGCCATTTCCGCCTGTGCCTTGGATGGTAATTGAACCCGTGCCGCTATCGATTTTACTTTCGCTGATTAAAATACCTGTTGCGTTTGAAACACCTGTTCCTGAAAACCCTTCACCTTTTAAAAATATATTTCCGCCAGCGGAATTGAGCGTTGCGTTTGAAAGCGTAATCCCTTCAACTTGATTTTCGTCGCTGCCGTAACCTTTTGCCGCTGCGGTGCAGCCTGTTGTTGTGCAAGTTCCCCCACCTAACACGATATTGCCGCCATTACTGTTTAGTGTCGCGCCTGCGTTGAGTTGAATGTTGCCATTACCTGCGTTTAAAACAATGTTGAGTTTGCCCGTGCCTGCGTCGATAGCTTCAATAATAACGTCTGGGCTGATAATAATGGCGTTGTCGGCTTTTAATGTGAATGTCGAATCTGTACCTGAATTTTTTCTGATATTTGACGCAATGGTGATATTGCCTAAATCGGTCGCACCAATATCTGAATTGGCTGTTGCAATTGCCACATTTGTTCCATTGTTCAATGCCGCTTCAATAGAAATCGTGGACAAAATTGATTGCGTTGCAGGTGTGAAATTTGTGCTAAACGGCGTTCCAGAGGTATTTTGTCCATTGGTAATCAATACGTCATAAGGATCAAGCAACCAATCGCGAGCTTTGACTTGAATGCCTGAGGTATCTAATTTTTTTCCTGACGTTTCAACAAAACCACCCGTCGCGCTAATTTCGCCATGCGCGTGGGTTTCGTTATCCGACAACACAACTACTTTACCGCCGTTGTTTGCTGACATTTTGCTGCCACTTTCAAGCGTGATGTTGTCTTTGGCAATCAAATGAATGTCGCCTTGTTTGTTGACACTCACGCTATTTGCACTGATGTCACCGCTGTGTTTGATTGAACCTGCAAACACGTTAATCGCGCCACCTTCGGTTAAAAGTTGCCCGACATTTAACGCTTGGTTTTGCGGTGCTTGCACTTGAAAACGAATGTCAGGCTCATCCATGCTGGTCAAAATCAATTCTTGTCCAGCCGCGAGCGTAATTTTGCCGCCGTCACTTTGAATAATGCCTTTGTTTTCGATATTGGGCGCAATTAAAACGATGTTGCCATCTTTTCCCGCGTGAATAATACCTTCGTTTGAAATATCGCCCGTTTTTGAACCTGCAATAAAATGGAAATTGCCTTTTTGAAAATCGCTGTCACTCAAATTCAAACTCGAAGCAATTAAACCTTGCGTATCAATGGTTGCACCCGCACCAAAAATCACGCCGTTTGGATTGATTAAAAACACCTGCCCATTGGAAAACAAAGAACCCAAAATCTGACTTGGATTGCCGCCGATAATGCGATTTAACACTGCACTTTGTCCATTTTGCTGAATGAAACGGGTAATTTCATTTTGCGCGATGTTGAAATCTTGCCAATTGATAATGGCATTTGGCGTATTGGTTACTGTTGTTATGCCAGAAATCGATTGATCAATGCTGACTTGACCACTAATGACTTGTGCGCCAGTTGGATTTGCAGGCAAAACGGCTGGATAAAACAGCGTCAAAACCGCTAAATGTAAAGCGTGGCGGCGAAAAGGCGATTTAGATTTATTAGTTTTAGCGTTCATAGCAAATTGCCCGTTTTGATGTTGTATCAGGTTCAAAAATGGTGTAGAAAAGCGGATAAGGAAAAATTGTCGGTTTAACTTTAGACTTTTATCGATAAATTTCAAACAAAATTTAATTAGAGGCAATTATCATGGCTAATTCAACAGGCACAGCAGGCAACGATACGCTGATTGGCACATCAGGCTCGGATTCAATCTTGGGCTTGGCGGGCAATGATCAAATCAATGGCTTAGACAGTAACGACACACTAGTTGGTGGTTATGGTTATGACTACATTTCTGGTGGTGTAGGAGATGATTTGCTGATTGCTGGTGAGCAAGGAACGAATGCTGACGATACTGGTTATAACAGCAACCAACTACATGGCGATGACGGTAATGACACCTTAATCGGTGCAAATTACATCTATCAATACGGAGGTAATGGTGATCAGCTCAACGGCGGTAACGGCAACGATAGTTTAAGTGGTTTGGCTGGTGATGATTATCTTTATGGTGGAGCAGGTAACGATAGTCTCGATGGCGGTGCTGGCGACGATTATTTGTATGACGATGACGGTAATAACACGCTAATTGGTGGTGACGGCAATGATACTTTTGACATTTACTCTTATATTGCAAACAACACCTTAACAGGTGGGGCGGGTAGTGATCGTTATCTACTTCGTAGTGACGGTATTGTAATAGGGGCAAATATCGTCACCGACTTTACTGTCGGGACGGGCGGTGATGTGATTGATCTCGAACAGTTACTCGTTAATTCCAGTACGAACTTCGTTTCAGGCAATCCCTTTTCGACAACTCTCGGATATTTAAAATTATTTCAAAGCGGCAACGACACACTTTTACAATGGGATAAAGACGGGACGGGAGTAACTGATACTTGGGTAACGATACTCACATTAAAAAATATCACAGCAAGTTCTTTAACCAGTGATAACTTCTCACCACGAGCGCAATTAGATGGCTCAAATGTTGGGTTTTCGATTATAGGCGGAAGTGGAAACGATAGTATTTTGGGTGGTTTTTCAGATGATTCTCTTAACGGTGCCATAGGAAACGATGTTTTAAGAGGCTACGTTGGTAATGACACGTTAATTGGTGGTTTGGGTTATGACCAACTTTATGGCGGTTCTGGTGATGATTTATTGATTGCTGGTGAGCAAGGAACAAATGCTGACATTTATGGAAGCTACATAAATGGTGAAGATGGCAACGACACGTTAATTGGCGGTACTTACATAAACACTTATGGCGGTGTTGATGATCAGCTCAACGGTGGAAATGGCAACGATAGTCTTCGTGGTTTAATAGGGAATGATCAGCTTGATGGTGGTGATGGTGATGACTCGTTAGATGGCGGCGATGGTAATGACAATCTTCGTGGCGGCACGGGGAACGACACACTAATTGGCGGTGCGGGTGATGATTACTTTACCGATAATTACGGTGATGACATTTACGATGGTGGTGATGGCAACGATATTTTTAGTTTCGACTATCAAACAAATTCAACTGCCAATGCAACAGTCACAGGTGGAAATGGCTCGGATATTTACGTTTTATCATCAAGTCACAGCGGTAATTTTGTTGTCACCGATTTTGCAACAGGCGTAGGCGGCGATGTTATTGATTACAGCGCATTACTTAGTAACTGGAATAGCACATTAGGCAATCCATTTGGTACGGCTGCTGGGTTTTTAATAATTATTCAAGATACCGTAACGCCTGCAAACACAATCATTCAATGGGATTCAAATGGTGGCAGTGATTCATGGAAACCCGTTCTTACCCTACAAAACGTTATAGCAACAAGTCTAACAAATGCTAATTTCAATCTTCCATTTCCCACAAATGGCGGCACAATTAGTGGCACATTTGGCAATGTAACTGCCGATTCTCTCAACGGCAGCGCGACAAGTGATTTAATTTATGGGCTTTCTGGTGATGACACCATTAACGGTTTGGATGGGAACGACACGCTTGATGGTGGTTATGGCTCTGACCAACTTCATGGCGGATTGGGTGATGATTCGTTAATTGGCGGGGCAGATAATAACAACTCTTATTACTACAACAGCTACGGCTACGGTCAAAACCAACTTTATGGCGACGAAGGCAACGATACCCTCATTGGCGGCAATGACCGCGACACACTTGATGGCGGCATTGGAAACGACAGTTTAAATGGTTTGGCAGGTGACGATTCGTTGAGTGGTGGCGAAAACGACGACACGTTAATTGGTGGCTTGGGTTATGACCAACTTTATGGTGGCTTAGGTAATGATTTACTAATCGCTGGCGAACAAGGAACCAATGCAGATAATCAAAGCAATTGGCTAAGAGGTGAAGATGGTAATGACACGCTTTATGCAAGTGCTTATGGTGATTATCTCGGTGGTGGCAATGATAACGACAGTTTAAGTGGCGGAGACGGCAACGATAATCTTTATGGGGATGCGGGGGACGACACGCTTATTGGAGGTGCGGGGGATGATCATTTTAGTGATAACGATGGTAGTAATGTTTTTGATGGTGGCGCAGGAAATGATTTATTTAGCCTCAACGCCTACAACACAAATACCGCAACGATTGGAACGCTAACAGGCGGTGAGGGTTGTGATCGTTATGAACTATATAACTACTACGAAACCGCAGCCATTGTCACGGATTTCGCTGTTGGTGCGGGTGGAGATATTATTGATGTGGGCAATCATATTGGTAATACGTCGAGTAATCCATTTGCCGTAAATGGGACATTAAAACTAGTTCAAAGCGGCACCGATACACTGTTAAAAAATTATCGCTACAGTTCAGCACTTCAAACTGAGGATTGGATAACCATTCTCACACTTAAAAACGTTACGTCAACAACGCTAACACCAGATAATTTCGCGCCGCGAGTAAATCCAAATGGCAGTGCAGGTTCGGCAATTATTGCAACAGGTGATGCCAATAACAACAGTATCGACGGCAGTGTGTTAAATGATTCGCTCTCAGGGCTTGCAGGTAATGACACATTAAAAGGCTTTGCTGGTAATGACACTCTGATTGGGGGAGATGGTAACGACTATCTTTATGGTGGTTATGGTGCTGATTCGCTTGTTGGTGGTGCGGGTTGGAATCAGCTAAATGGTGATGATGGAAATGACACGCTAGTTGGTGGAAATGATGGGAATGTGTTTCAAGATTCTCAAGGAAATAATCTGATTGTTGGTGGTGATGGTTATGATTCTTTTTATATCAATTCATCAAATTCTGCGGATGTCAGCACGCTAACAGGTGGAATTGGTCAAGATAGTTATCAGCCGAGTGCTTGGAGTGTATATAACAATTATAGCAATCCGACTACA
>JAQTXN010000205.1 GCA_028688755.1 Methylococcales bacterium
TAAAAGGAAGGTGTGACAAAAGCGGCAATATCAAAACTTGCCGCTTTTTTTGCCTCGTTTATTCTCGTTCTAATTCGATATTGACCGCTAATGAACGAATTTCTTTTAATAAAACATTAAACGATTCAGGCATTCCCGCTTCCATCTTGTGGTCGCCATCGACGATATTTTTGTACATGCGTGTTCTACCCGTTACGTCGTCAGATTTGACGGTGAGCATTTCTTGCAATGTATACGCCGCGCCGTAGGCTTGTAACGCCCAGACTTCCATTTCACCGAAACGCTGACCACCGAATTGCGCTTTACCACCTAACGGTTGTTGCGTTACCAAACTGTAAGGACCAGTCGAACGCGCGTGCATTTTGTCATCAACCAAATGGTTCAATTTCAACATATACATGTAACCGACGGTGACTTTGCGTTCAAATGGTTCACCTGTTAAACCGTCATAAAGCACGGTTTGACCATCTTCTGGCAAATCAGCTAAACGCAACATAGCACGAATATCTTCTTCATCCGCACCGTCGAAAACAGGCGTTGCCATTGGAACACCCGCAACTAAGTTGTGCGCCATTTCTAAAATTTCAGCATCGCTAAACGATTTCAAATCTTCTTTGCGACCGCTGCAATTGTAAATTTGGTCGAGATATTCCCGAATCGCTTTTACTTTCGCTTTAGATTCGTCGTATTTCGCTTCGAGCATTAAACCAATTTTCTTACCAAGACCTTTTGCTGCCCAACCTAAATGCGTTTCTAAAACCTGACCAACGTTCATTCGTGAAGGTACGCCAAGCGGATTCAAAACGATGTCAACAGGGTTGCCGTCAGCAGTGTATGGCATATCTTCAATAGGGCGAATCATCGAGATGACACCTTTATTTCCGTGTCGTCCCGCCATTTTGTCACCTGGTTGAATGCGACGTTTTACCGCCAAATACACTTTCACCATTTTCAAAACACCAGGTGGTAAATCGTCACCCATCGTAATTTTGCGTTTTTTGTCTTCGAATTTCGCGTCGAAATCTTTGCGTTGTTGCTCGATTTGTTTTTCGGTTGCAGCAAGCAACGTATTCAACTCATCATCTTTCATTCTGAGTTTGAACCAATCTGACGGTTTTAAATTTTTCAGATATTTCGCCGTCAACTCGTCGCCTGCGCTCAAATCTTTGCCTGCTTGCGCGACTTTTCCAACCAAATCTTTGGCAACGCGAGCAAAAATGTCGCCTTCCATAATTTTGAGTTGGTCGTCTAAATCTTTGCGATAACTTTTGATTTGTTCTTGTTCGATGTCCAAAGCGCGTTTGTCTTTTTTCACGCCGTCACGAGTGAAAACTTGCACGTCGATAACTGTACCTTCGATGCTTCCAGGTACGCGCAACGAGGTATCTTTCACGTCAGCCGCTTTTTCACCGAAAATCGCACGCAATAATTTTTCTTCTGGTGTGAGTTGCGTTTCGCCTTTTGGCGTGACTTTACCCACCAAAATATCACCGCCTTTGACTTCTGCACCGACATAAACAATGCCTGATTCGTCGAGTTTTGATAACGCTTCTTCACTGACGTTTGGAATATCGGCGGTAATTTCTTCTGGACTGTGTTTAGTATCACGAGCCACACACGTTTTTTCTTCAATATGAATCGTAGTAAAACGGTCTTCTTTCACAACACGCTCAGAAACTAAAATCGAATCTTCGAAGTTATAACCATTCCATGGCATGAATGCCACGAGCATGTTTTGACCCAATGCCAACTCACCCATATCTGTCGAAGGACCATCTGCCATGATGTCGCCTGCTTTGACAACGTCGCCGACTTTTACGAGTGGTTTTTGGTTGATACAAGTATTTTGGTTCGAACGGGTATACTTAATTAAGTTATAAATATCAACGCCCGATGTACCGTTTTCGGTTTCGGTATCGTTCACACGCACTACAATTCGCGCGGCATCAACGGATTCAATTTTACCGCCACGCGTTGCAACAACGGATACGCCCGAATCTTTTGCAACAGTACGTTCCATCCCTGTTCCGACTAACGGCTTTTCAGCGCGTAACGTTGGAACGGCTTGTCGTTGCATGTTTGAACCCATTAACGCGCGGTTCGCGTCGTCGTGTTCTAAGAATGGAATGATTGAAGCCGCAACAGATACAATTTGTTTTGACGAAACGTCCATGTACTGCACGGTGTCAGACATCGCCAACGTAAATTCATCTTTGTGACGGCAAGATACTAAACCATCAACCAATTTTCCTGTTGAATCAACAGGAACACTGGCTTGAGCGATGACGTAACTACCTTCTTCAATCGCTGATAAATAATCAACTTGATCGGTTACTTTGCCGTTAACCACTTTACGATAAGGTGTTTCTAAGAAACCATAATGATTTGTTCGCGCATAAACTGACAACGAGTTAATCAAACCAATGTTTGGCCCTTCAGGCGTTTCAATTGGACACACACGACCATAATGCGTTGCGTGTACATCTCGAACCTCAAAGCCTGCACGTTCACGAGCTAAACCACCAGGTCCTAACGCTGAAACACGACGTTTGTGCGTAATTTGTGACAATGGATTATTTTGATCCATGAATTGCGACAATTGGCTTGAACCAAAAAATTCTTTGATTGCCGCAGAAACAGGTTTTGCGTTAATAATTTCTTGTGGTGTTAGCCCTTCAGAATCAGCAAGTGTTAAACGTTCTTTAACAGTTCTTTCAACGCGCACTAGACCAACACGGAATTGATTTTCAACCATTTCGCCAACTGAACGTACACGACGATTTCCCAAATGGTCAATGTCATCAACGTTGCCGTTACCGTTACGAATGTCAATTAACTCTTTTAAAACATCAATGATGTCGCTTTTAGTTAAAGTGCCTGGACCTGTGATTTCTTCACGACCTAAACGACTGTTAAATTTCATTCGACCAACGGTTGATAAATCGTAACGGTCAGCAGTGAAAAATAAATTTTGGAATAAGTTTTCAGCCGATTCTTTTGTTGGTGGTTCGCCTGGACGCATCATGCGATAAATTTCAACCAACGCTTCTAACGTCGTTTTTGAATCATCTAAACGCATGGCGTTAGAAATATACGCACCGCGATCTAAATCGTTAACGTATAAAACATCTAAGTCTTTAATACCTGCTTCAATGCAGCGATCAATAATTGCACCTGTTAATTCATCATTAACGTTAGCAATTAACTCACCTGTTTTTTTATCAATGATGTTATGTGCCAAAATTTTGCCAAGCAAATATTCGCGTGGCACTTCAAACGACGTAACACCTGCTTTATTCAAATCACGAATATGCTTTGCGGTGATGCGTTTACCTTCTTCAATTAAAACTTGATCGCCATTTTTGATGTCAAACGCGGAAATTTCACCACGCAAACGTTCTGGCACTATGTGATAAACATAAGTATCTTTGCTAACCGTGAATTTATTGGTTTCAAAGAACATTTTAATCATTTCTTCGTTGTCATAACCTAGCGCACGCAAC
>JAQTXN010000206.1 GCA_028688755.1 Methylococcales bacterium
AATCGGACGATTCGTGCAATCCATATCGGGTTGCCCTTGGTCTAAATATCGCCATTCGTCGAACAAATAAACGCCAAAACCTGTGCGGCGTATCGATTTTAAAAATTGTTTTGGAATAATCGCATCGGTATCGACGTTTGCACGGTCAAGCGGCGCGACGATTGAAGTTAAAGTTGTAAAGGCTTTCATAATTTTTTTAAGAATAAAGATTAACAATGTGTTGAAAAATGCCAAGCAAACCGCTGAGGTTGTCTAAATAATAACGTTGATCATCGATAAAAATGTTTTGTCCTTGTTGTTTTAGAAATAACCAATCATTACCTGTTGTAACACAGCCGTAAATTGTGGGAATGTTTAAATTTTGCGATTGATTAAATACCGATGCACCAAGCATTTGTGCTATGCACTGTGGCAATCCATAATCAACATTATCATTTTTCGCTTCAACTAACGCAAAAATCGGACTTTCCAAAAAATAAGAATGCGCTTTGTTGCTAAAAACAAAATCACATTCTCCATTCAAACCTTGTTTTGCATCGGCGTTGAGCATAACACCCGAATACAGTGAAACTTTATCGCAATTTTGCTTCGTAATTTCAGCCAGAATCGGCATGATGATTAACTCGGATTTTGCCTTTTCACTGCTCACAGCAATGATTTTTGCTAAGTCCAACGTTTCTTTTAGCCAAACACTTGGGGTTATTTTTTCAATCTCAACATCAGAAAACAAAGACTGCTTTTGTACTTGGATGTTGAATTGGCTTTTGAATTTTTCTAAGGTGAATTTTTTGTAGGACATATTTTTAGTTGTCCAGTTTTTTAACTAAATAATTAAATAATGTTCGTATTGCATTAACAGTAAGTTCTGCCTCTGCCTCATCCAGAAGGAATTCGTTAGGATGTGCTAGACTTCCATGATTTCGTAATGTATTTAATGAATCAATAACGCCTGAAAATGATTGTAAAATTTGAATTATTTGTAGTTGATGAGTTCCCAAATTTTGAAATGTAGAATGATGTTTTTTCAAATTCTTAAATAAAACTGTAATAGCTGCATCATCAGCAACTACAATTCCAGCATTTTCACATTCAGACCGTAAATAACCATGAAGTGCGGTATGCAAGCGGTCAATAGCATTAACAGCTCCACGCTGATGTAATAATGTTTCAGCATCAACAAGAGCTTTCCTAACTACTTCTGTTGCAGAATTTATAGTTCGCGTACTTGGAACTCGTGATTCGCTATATCCGAGAGAAGATAATATGTCTGAATGTTTTTTCGATAAGAATTGTTTTACTTTTTCGTACTCAATAACAGGTTTTAGTCCATCGTTACTACTTTCAAAAATGTAATTAAGGGCTTGAAAAATACAAGCCTCATAATCACTATCCCCCCATGAAAGACTGCGTAGTAATCTAGCATGCCCTGTTATATATTCATAACAGTTGGTTAAATGTCCAATAGCATGCCAATCTCCCGCATCAAATTCACTAGAAATTGCATTTTTTAGAGCAAGCATAGCTTTACTTTTTAAATCAGGCTGTTGCTCCAATAATCCTTCATTCATCAAGACTACCTTTTATAAGTCTTGAACATCAACAAACCGCCCCGCAATCCCTGCCGCCGCCGCCATCGCTGGACTGACTAAATGCGTGCGACCGCCGTAGCCTTGTCGTCCTTCAAAATTACGATTCGACGTTGACGCGCAACGCTCACCTTCTTCCAAACGGTCAGCATTCATCGCCAAACACATTGAGCAACCTGCGTCGCGCCATTCAAAACCTGCGTCGATGAAAATTTTGTCTAAGCCTTCAGCTTCGGCTTGCTGTTTGATTAAACCTGAACCAGGCACAATCAACGCTTGTTTGACGTTGGCGGCAACTTTTTTGCCTTCAACGACAACCGCCGCAGCGCGTAAATCTTCAATGCGTGAATTCGTGCAAGAACCGATAAATACTTTATCGATTTGAATGTCAGTGATTTTTTGACCCGCTTGCAAGCCCATGTAATCCAAAGAGCGTTGCATACTTTGCGCTTTCACAGCATCCGTTTCATCAGCGGGATTTGGTACAACGGCATCAACCGCCACAACTAATTCAGGCGATGTTCCCCACGTCACTTGGGGTTTGATTTTCGTTGCATCGATGTTAATCACTTTGTCGAAAACGGCATCTTTATCAGAATGCAAATTCTGCCAAACACGTTCTGCCATGAACCAATCCTCGCCTTTTGGTGAAAGCGGACGGTTGCGGTAATAATCAATCGTTACGTCATCAACAGCTACTAAACCTGCGCGTGCGCCTGCTTCGATTGCCATGTTGCAAACAGTCATGCGTCCTTCCATCGACAATGCCCGAATAGCAGAGCCACCAAATTCAATCGTATAACCTGTGCCGCCTGCTGTGCCGATTTCACCGATAATGGCTAAAACGATGTCTTTTGCAGTTACGCCTTTGCCGACTTCGCCGTTGACGTTAATCAATAAATTTTTGGCTTTTTTCTGAACTAAACATTGTGTTGCTAAAGTGTGTTCAACTTCGGATGTACCGATACCGAACGCTAACGCACCAGACGCGCCATGTGTTGACGTATGCGAGTCGCCGCAAACAACGGTCATACCTGGTAACGTTGCGCCTTGTTCAGGACCAATCACATGCACAATCCCTTGACGAATATCGCTCATGCCAAATTCGGTAATGCCAAATTCGGCACAATTTTTATCGAGCGTTTCCACTTGCAAACGTGAAACAGGGTCAGCAATGCCACGGTCACGATGATTCGTCGGTACATTATGATCGGCAACCGCTAAATTTCGCGCTACCCGCCACGGTTTTCAACCTGCTAAACGCAGACCATCAAAGGCTTGCGGCGAAGTGACTTCGTGAACTAAATGTCTATCAATATAAATTAAACACGAGCCATCATCTTCTGTGTGAACAACGTGGTCATCCCAAAGTTTGTCGTATAACGTTTTGCCTGCCATGTCTTTTATCCTAAAACTTCAAAAATTTTCGCGGTGATTTCTTCAACACTACCTACACCCGCAATGGAATGGAATTTCACACCTTGTTCAGGAGCAGAGTAATAATCAACGAGTGGTTTTGTTTGTTCGTGATAAACCGCTAAACGTTTACGCACGGTTTCTTCTTTGTCATCATCGCGTTGAATCAAGGCTTCGCCTGTTTCGTTGTCGATATTTTCAACTTTGGGTGGATTGAATTGTGTGTGATAACTGCGACCTGAGGCTAAATGCACACGGCGACCTGCCATGCGCGTCACGATATTTTCATCAGGAACATCAATTTCAATCACAGTATCTATAGTTACGCCCATATTTTTTAAGCCTTCAGCTTGCACAATCGTGCGCGGAAAACCATCGAGTAAAAAGCCATTTTTGCAATCATCTTGAGCAATACGTTCTTTAATCAGACCTAAAATAATATCATCAGAAACTAATTGCCCTGCATCCATCACTTTTTTTGCTTCAATTCCAAGCGG
>JAQTXN010000060.1 GCA_028688755.1 Methylococcales bacterium
TTCGAGGCGTTTTTGATTCTGTCGCCTCGCGCTACGACACCATGAATGACTTAATGTCACTAGGCATTCACCGTATTTGGAGACGGGTTGCCGTGGATTTGAGTAATGTTAGAAAAGGGTATCGCGTGTTAGATCTAGCTGGCGGAACGGGCGATTTAACCACGTTATTTAGTCAAAAAGTTGGAGCAGAAGGGCAGGTTGTTTTAGCTGACATTAACTCCGCCATGCTAAATACAGGGCGCGACCGTTTAATCGACAAAGGTTTAACAGGCGTTCGGTACGCACAAGTGAACGCGGAATGTTTGCCCTTTGCCGACAATACGTTTGATTGTGTGTGCATTGCATTTGGTTTGCGAAATGTGACCGATAAAGCAGCTGCGTTGCGTTCCATGCACCGCGTTTTAAAACCTGGTGGTTGTGTGATTGTGTTGGAATTTTCACACCCAATCGACCCCATTACAGAAAAAGTCTACGATTTCTATTCATTTAAATTATTGCCAAAAATCGGCAGATTCGTTGCTAATGACGAAGAAAGTTACCGTTATTTAGCCGAATCAATCCGAATGCACCCAAAACAAGCCGAATTAAAAACCATGATGCAAGAAGCGGGTTTAGAACGTTGCGAATTTTTTAACATGACGCAAGGCATTGTTGCCGTGCATCGCGGTTATAAAATCTAATCATGTTGCTGGAAAAAATTTTAGGTTGGCACGAAGAAACGCTCAAAACGCTGCAACTTAACTTTGCAGAATTTTTGCAAGAAGAAACCCGCGATTTACCCGCCCGTGCGGAAGTAGACTTGTTTAACTTGCAAGTTGAAAAATTAGAATCTGATGTGAAAAAACTAGAAGAAAAACTCAATCACAAGGCAGGAAAATCACAATGATTATTGGACAAATTGAATCTTACGACAGCGAAAAGAAAATAGGGATTGTCAAAGACCAAGACGAATTTTTTGAATTTGACGACGCAAGTTGGGTTTCAAGCGTGCCGCCTGATTCGGGCGATGAAGTGACATTTGAATTACGCGACGGTGTTGTGGTCAATATGCGCCTTGTTGCTGAAACGCTCAAACCTGTGCAAGCCGTTAAAAGCCGTTGGATTGCGACATTGCTAGCCATCACATTGGGTTGGGTTGGCGCGCATCGGTTCTATTTGGGCTATTACAAAATTGGGCTAATGCAAATTGCAGGATTCTTGTTGATTCAAGGCTATATCGCTGTTTGGGCAATTTTTGAAGCCTTATTACTTTTTGCAGGGCATATCAACAAAGACGCAAAAGGTCGTCCTTTGAAATAAAAAAACGGGTGTAACGGTTGGTTACATTTTTTGAACAACTTACTTAAAAAATTCCATGACAAAAAATGCTGAAAATTTAATTTGGATTGATTTAGAAATGACAGGCTTGTATCCCGAGACAGATGTCATTATCGAAATTGCGACGATTGTTACTGATAAAAATTTGAACATTCTCGCGCAAGGCCCTGTGCTGGCAATTCATCAATCGGATGAAACCCTTGCTGCAATGGACGATTGGAATCAAGAACATCATGGCAAATCGGGTTTAATCGAACGAGTGAAAGCCTCAACGGTGACAAAAGAAGAAGCGGAAAAAGCGACTGTAGATTTTGTCAGTCAATGGGTGGATGCAGGGCAATCGCCGATTTGCGGCAATAGCGTTTGGCAAGACAGACGTTTTTTAACCAAATATATGCCGACATTGGAAGCCTTTTTTCACTATCGTTGCATTGACGTTTCAACGTTTAAAGAATTGGCAGCGCGTTGGTGTCCTGAAATCAAGGATGGTTTTAGCAAAGAATCTACGCATCAGGCACTCGATGATATTATCGAATCGATTGAAGAATTGCGTTATTACCGCGAGCATTTCATCAGACCGTTTTAAATCATGAATCAATTGGTCATTATCGCCATTGGTGGCGCATTTGGCGCGATTGTGCGTTTCTTAGTTTCAACGGGAATTTATCAATGGCTTGGTCGGGGCTTTCCTTACGGCACATTGATTGTAAATGTGGTGGGTTCATTTTTAATGGGCTTGCTTGCCGAAGCGTTAATTTCTCAGCGGGTCACAATTGCGTTAGATTATCGCGCCGCCGTGTTAGTTGGATTCATGGGCGCGTTCACCACTTTTTCAACTTTTTCACTCGAAACCTTTTATTTGCTTGAACAAGGACAACTGAGTAAAGCGGGTTTAAATGTGGCTATTAGCGTTGGAAGTTGTTTGATGGCAGTGTGGTTAGGACTGGTTTTAGCTCGCGGTTTAGCACAGTTACCAAACGATTTTATTCCTTTCAATATGCTAATCATTAACACGATTGGTGCATTGTTAATTGGCGTGATTGCGGCATTATTGCTCGAAAAAATTACTCTACCACTTGAACAACGCGCAACTCTTTTGGTTTGTATCATTGGTGCCTATTTACTTTTTTCTGGTTTGTATTTGTTATTTTTACTTCTTGAGAAAGGGGTTAATTTTGAAGCAAAAAACCATTTTATCTTGGCTCTCTTTCTTGCAAATGCGTTGATTTCAAGCGGTGCAATTTTTTTCGGCAAACAGATTGTGTTTCTTTTTTCAGGTAAAACCGCCTAAAATTCGCGCTCTTTTAACTCTTCACAAGGAAACAAAATGCGAAAACTTTTACTCTCAATGTTGTTTCTTTTTTCAGCAACAGCTCTGGCTACGGAAACAAAAATGACTCATCCAAAAATCAAATTAACCACAAATTTAGGCGACATCACGTTGCAACTCAACGGCGAAAAAGCCCCCATTAGCACGGCAAATTTTGTAACGTATGTAAAAGAAGGTTTTTATAACGGCACTATTTTTCACCGTATTATTAAAGATTTTATGGCGCAAGGCGGCGGTTTTGATACCAGTTTTACTCAAAAAGACGTTCATGCACCGATTGAAAATGAAGCGGATAACGGTTTGAAAAATAATCGTGGCACGATTGCTATGGCGCGTACTAATGTGCCAAATTCTGCAACGGCGCAATTTTTCATTAACTACAAAGACAACAGCTTTTTAAATCACACTGGCAAAAATGCAAGCGGTTGGGGTTATGCGGTGTTTGGTGAAGTGATTGAAGGAATGGACGTTGTAGACAAAATGGCCGCGCAACCAACAGGTTCAAAAAATGGTCATCAAGATGTTCCCAAAACAGACATCGTGATTGAAAAAGCCGAAATCATCGAATAAGGAACTGCTGTGAAACTCACACAAAAAATTGCTTCATTTTTCAAAATTATTCTTTTAGGACTAACCATGAGTTCAACTGCACAAGCTGCTACGGCAGAAGAAAACAAAACTGCTGGTGCCACTTTTTTAGCTGAAAATGGCAAAAAAGCAGGTATCGTCACAACCGCAAGTGGTTTGCAATACGAAGTGTTAACTAAAGGCACTGGCACAAAAAATCCTTCTGCTTCGGATTTAGTGGAAGTGAATTACGAAGGTAAATTGCTTGACGGCACTGTGTTTGACAGTTCTTACAAACGCGGTGAATCAATTAGTTTTCCTTTGAATCGCGTGATTGCAGGTTGGACAGAAGGTTTGCAGCTCATGACTGAAGGCGCGAAACATCGTCTTTATATTCCATCAGATTTAGCATACGGTTCACGCGGTGCTGGTCGTGATATTGGCCCTAATGCAACACTGATTTTTGATGTGGAATTGATAAAAATTAAATAACAATTCGCGCAAAAAAAAGCCCTGTTCTTTTTTGTGAGAACAGGGCTTTTTTCGTTTTACCATTTACAGCTCGATTCTTTCTCATCAAATCCGAGCGTATCGAGTTCTGTTTTCGGATGTAAAAAACCTTCAACTGGCGCAACGCTCACTAGCGAACGTGGTGCAGCAAGTAATATTGGTTGACGCAATTGCCCATCCCAAGCGCGAAATGACAGCGCATTGCCTTTATAACCTTGCAGAGCTAGTGCGGAGCTTTTCAAATACTCGCGCACCGTTTTCAACTCGTTTGATTTTGTGCGAGTTGCCGCTTCGCCCAGCGCACGAACCGCCAAATAAGCGCCATAATCTTGCTCTTCCATGTTACGCCGCGTTAAATCGTAAAAACGATGTTGAATTTGCGTTGCCCCCCACAGGTCATGTGTCGAATGCCACGATGTTGCAATCAAACCTTGTGTGCCAATAATCGGACGTGAAAGCCAAGTACGATACGCTAAATACTCGCCAAATAATCCCTGTTCGTCGGCAACAACTAATACATCATAATCGCTACTTTGAGTAAAAACGGAAATGTCTGATTGGGCGGTTTTGCGGTCATCAAACGTGTGTTCCCATTTTTTTTCAGTGACGATTTTCATGCCAAAGCGTTTCGCGCTGCGTTTTAACGCTTCGGCAAAAAGTGCATCTTCAGGTGCATTGCCCACGACTAAAAACCATTTCGTCCATTTTTTTTTCATCATGTATTGCGCGAGCGCGTCGGCTTTCATGGCGCGACTTGGCAAAATGTGCAGCGTATTCGCACGGCATTGTTGATTGCGAAGTGCATCATCAAACGTGCCAGCATCGAAAATAAGTGTGTCTTGATTGCCCGCTAAATCTGAAACGGCGAGCGTGTTTTCTGCATTCAAATTCGTAATGACATAAGAAAATTTGCCTGCGATATTGGTTTTGAATGCTTCGCTAACATTGCCATCAGCGGGAACAATGAATTTGTGCAACACAAATTTTTGTTTCGTAAATTCGCCTGTGGTGTTGTTATCACTAATCGCAAGTTCTGCGCCTTCGCTACCTTTGTCGGCAACAAATGGGTCGAGGTTTGACAGCATTTCAGTTGGTGGATTTTGCGTTTGGCTCAAATATGCAATATCGATAGTTTGTATCGCAGGGGAGGGCGGTTGTTTTGATTTTTCTTTTGGTGCGGCAAGCAGCGGTAAACTGATTAACGCGAAGGCAAGAGTTAAACTTTTTTTCATCATGAATCTTCGTGGGTTGTGTCATAAAAACGCACGGTATTACGCCCTGCTATTTTGGCATCGTACATGGCAATATCGGCTTGCTTTAGCAGCTGCATGATGGATTCTTCATGTCCATGAAATAACGTAATCCCAATGCTTGGCGTATTGTGATAGTCGTGGCTAGCAAGTTGATAATTTTGATTGAGGGCAACTAATACTTTTTCAGCAATAATTTTTGCTTCGGCTGTTGCATCAAGCTCTTTATCGCTTAAATTCTCTAGCATAATCACAAATTCATCGCCGCCCAAACGCGCGACAGTATCAGATTCACGCACGCAGGATTTCAATCTGAGAGCAACTTGTTTTAACAATAAATCCCCAATATCGTGTCCAAGCGTGTCGTTGAGCGTTTTAAAATTATCTAAATCAATAAAAAACAATGCGCCTTTGATGTTATGACGCTTACTTGCCGCTAAGGCAACTTTTAATCTTTCTTGCAATAAACGCCGATTTGGCAAATCTGTGAGTGAGTCATAAAACGCCAAATGCTCGATTTCCTCTTCTGCCATTTTCTTTAACGTAATGTCGGTCATTGTGGCGACATAATTGGTAATGTTATTTTTGTCTTTAACTTGTGTAATCGTGACAAATTCGGGATAAATTTCACCATTTTTTCGTTTATTCCAAATTTCCCCTTGCCAAAAACCGTTGTTTTCTATGCTTTGCCACATTTGTTCATAAAACGCTGTGTCATGCCGACTCGAACGAAAAATACGAGGATTTTTACCAATAATCTCGTCAGGGCTATAACCTGTGATTTCGCAAAAAGCCCGATTCACACGCAAAATGTTCGCGTTTGCATCGGTCACAAACATGCCTTCTTGCGATTCAAAGACAACGGCGGCAATACGTTGCATTTCCATGAATTCGGCTTGGCGTTTTGCTGCCTCGCGCAATGCCACCTCAGCGCGAATAGCTCTGGCACATTTTAATAAGGCAAGTTCAAGCAAATCTAAATTCACAGGTTTCGTGACATATTTATCTACGCCCAAATCGATGGCACGATGAAAATAACGAGGTTCTTCAAAGGCGGTAGTGATGATAATTGGAATGCAAGGACTTAATGCGCGAATGGCTTCGCCCATTTGCAAACCATCCATGTCGGGCATGGAAATATCAGTAATCACAATATCAGGATTGCATTGTGTAAAAACGGCTAATCCTTCTTTACCATTTGTTGCCAAATATAAATTTGCACAGCGGCGATTTAAGAATTGGGCAAGCTGCAAACGAATACAACTATCATCTTCAACATAGAGAATGGTTAAGGTTTTTAGATAATTTAAGTCATTGTTATCAGTCATGTTTTTTTCTTATTTTTTATTCGCTAATAATCGGTGTGACAATTTCAAACTCTGCACCGCCCGCAACATTTCGCACGCTAATTTGTCCATTCATACTGTTTTCTATAATCATTTTAGACATATAAAGCCCGATGCCCGTGCCGTTTTCTTTGGTTGAAAAATACGGTTCAAAAAGGCGCGATATAATTTTTTCATCAATGCCACCCCCACTATCGGTGACGGTAACTTTTGCCAAGTGATTTGATTCTCTCAACGATATGATAATTCTTCCACCATTTTCATAGTGAGCCAAAATGGCATCTCTTGCATTTGTCAGTAAATTGAGTAGCACTTGTGCATATTCGTTTGGAAACCCATTTATTTTAATATCTTCAGGCGCATCGATAATTAACGCTACGCAGTGCGACGTGAAACTTGCTTCAACAAGCATGACTGCATCTTGAATTGAATTTTTTAAACTGAACATTTCTTTGTCTTTATTCGGACTAAAGAAATGACGAAAATCATTGATGGTTTGGGACATATTTTCAATATATCGCCGCCCTTCGACGCATTGCGTGTCTAAATACTCAGCGGTTAATTCATCAAAGCGTTGCGCGTCTTTTAAATTTCCCAACACTAAACTAAGCGCATTGAGTGGTTGCCGCCATTGATGCGCGATGTTGTTAATCATCTCACCCATAACCGCAAGGCGTGATTGTTGAATCAGTAAATGGTCTTTTTCACGATTGAGGGCAACTTCGTCAGCAACCCGTTTTTCTAACTCCAAATTGAATTGCCCGATTTCTGCCATCATTCGGGCATTTTCCATTGAAATGGCGGCTTGTTGACACAGTAATTCGGTTACACGCACTCTATCGGGCGTAAAAACATTAGGCGCAAGGCGATTTTCTAAATACAGCAAACCGACCAATTGCCCCAGTCGCCGCAAAGGCAAACATAACAGTGAGCGCAAACCAAGTTTACTCACTTCAGGTAATTCATTAAATTCGGTGGCGGTTTGTGCATCGGCTAAAACAATTGTCTCTAATGTTCTACAGGCATAATGCACAATACCTTGGCATAACTGGTTTTCAGTGTGTAACGGTTTTAGCGTTGTTTCTAATTTCATTTCTTGGGCAATATGACTAGAGGTACGCACCATCCATTCATTGCCTTGTTGCACGAGTAAATAACCATGTTGTGCGCCACTTGATTGCAATACAACATTCATAATTTTACCGAGCAATTTTTCTTGGTCGATTTCTGCGGATAAGACCAGTGACGATTTCACTAAATAATCAACATCCAAATTCGGTAGGACTAGATTATCAAAATTTTCAATGGCATTACTTTCTGGCGTTTGCTCCGTTTCAAAACAATCAATGCAACGTTCTACAAGTTGAATTTCTTTGCCGCGTGCGCCACATAAACGGTACAAACGCACCGCTTCACGGCAATAAGCACCACACGACTGGTAATTTGATTCGCGTAACCAGTCGCCAAAACGTTCGTTAATAAAACCTGCTAAAAATGTGTAAGCCAACTGGTGAGCAGTTTCAATGGCTTTTAAATATGCCCCACAACTGTCATTAAAAGTCCCAAAACAGGCGGTATATTCCGCGCGATAAAACTGGAAATACGGTTGTAAAAGCACGCCCAATTTTGCCCACGTTTCAACAGGTGTCATTAACGTGTCTAATTTTTGAATCAATGCCTTTTTATCACCTCCATTTTTTCGATATAAACGCAGTAAATTCAGAGCTTGGAAAACATACCACTGCCGTTTTAAAACATTATCCGTCAGTCCTGTTAAATAATGATTTACCGTGTCTAAACTTTTTTGCGCTTCTTCATAACGTCCATAGTAGTAATGGCACATGCCTAAATGCACAAAATAACTGCCAGCGGAGGCGACATGGTTGCAGCTTTCCCACAACTTTAGCGTTTCAGCCATGGGAATTAACGGTGCCGTGGCACTTTTCATCGGTTCAATCCAGCCTGCTTGCATGGCTTGGGCGATACCGACCGAAAAACTAAGCTGATTTTTTTGTGAGAATTCCAAACATTCTGTCGCGACGTTTTCAATTTCTCGAAAATTCGCGCCTTGAACTTGTAAATTCCACATCAATGGCGCGTAAGTTAATCCCGCATTATATAAATCACCGCAATTTTTACCGCTTTGAATCCCTTTTCGACAATACGCCACAATGTCTGCTGGGTGAGAACGCGAGTGCATATTGCACCACACAATGCCGTTAATACCGCGTGTTGCGCCGAATGTGTCGGGATAACGAGCGCATAATTCGTGTGCTAAATCTTGATATTTAAAGGCGAGTTCAAATTGCCCTTGTTCACCTAAATTTAAACCCATAATCGAAAAGGAATAAATCACCGATTCATCCATGCCACCTTGCAAGCAATGCAATGTCGATTGCGCGGCGGATAAATACAACTGCGGCACTAATCCCGACATATACAAATCAGGAATTAACTCGCTGTAAAACGCGAGTTCAATTTTGCTGCGTCGTTCTTGTGTGAAGGGCATATCGAGAATTTTTTGCCAAACATCAGCATGATTTTCATGAATTTTTGTCATGAGTTCAGCCGTGCGTTTGGTGGCTTTTTCAGCATCGTCGGGAATCGCTTTATTAAAATAATTCAAACCACGATTTGCGGTTTCAATCGCTTTAATAAAATTACCAATCGACGAAAGTGACGTTGTTTGCTCGGCTAAGGCTTCGGCTCTATCTAAATCATCCACCGCGTGACTAAGCAAGGTATTGAGTAACTTTTCCGATGATTCATAACGCCCTGCCATGAGTTCGGTTTTGGCTAAACGTTGATGTAAGCGAAAGGTTAGCTCGTAATGTTTTTCCCAGCCTTCGGCAGGAACTAAATCAATGCCGTTACGAAAATACTCATTTGCTGCTTGAATCGCTAGCGCATTCAAGGCTTTATTGCCTGCGTGAAAATTGAGCTTTTTTAAATGGAAAGTTTGCGTTTCATCGAGTGTTTCAGGGCGACCTAAATTTAAATGCGCGGCGATAGTAAATAAATTTTCTTGCGCCTCAATTGCTTCGTTAATGAGTGTATTGCCAAGCAAATGCTGCCCAATTTTCCAATGAATGGCGCGTCGTTGCTTAGGATTTAAAAAACGTAATACCGCTTCTTGCACTCTGTCGTGAACAAATTGCAATTCGGTTTTACTTTCCATAAGCAAACCTAAACTCAATACAGGCTTTAAACGCTCAAACAGCGTTTGATAGGGAATTTCATGAATCAGCGAGACATCTTCTGCGGCAAAACGGCTGCCCATGCACGCGCAAAGCATGAGGATTTCAATCGTTTCAGGTGGCAGTTGATTCACTTTTGAACCAAATAATTCCACCACGCTTGTTGGCATATTCGATTGGCTAATTTTGGCAATATCCCAAAACCATTGCCCTTCGTCATTTACCCGTAAGAGTTGTTCATTATTTAGCCACGATAAACTTTCGCTGACAAAAAGCGGATTGCCTTCGGTGAGTTTCACCAGAAAATTCGATAACGCCGTGCATTGATTGCGCGGCAAATCCAAAATGTAAGCGACCATTTCGTGACAATCGCTTTCATTTAGCGGTGTCAGTCGTAAATCATGTAACGGTAAATGGTGTTCGCTCATCATTTTCATCAAATGAGTTAACGGATGATTCGCATCAACTTCGTTATTGCGATACGCACCAATGAAAAATAAATACGGATAGTCGGTTGAATTCGCAAAGATATGATGCAAAAAATCAAAGGTCGCGCTGTCGCACCATTGCAAATCATCGATAAATAAAACGAGCGGATAATTTCGTTGCGCTAAACACGCTAAAAATCGCCCAAACAAATTATTAAATCGATTTCGTGCTTCAACAGGCGGCAACAAGGCACATTCAGGTTGCTGTCCAATCAGAATGGTTAATTCAGGAATCACGTCACAAATAACGCGCCCTTTGTTATCGAGCGTTTCTAAAATACGGTGTTTCCAAAATTCCACTCGCGAATCGCTTTCGGTCAGCAGCGTGCGAATCAGATTTCGCAAGGCTTGCAACAAAGAACTGTAAGGAATGTTTTTTTGATATTGGTCAAATTTTCCCGAAGTGAAATAGCCGTGATTTTCAACTAACGGACGTTGCAATTCTTGAATTAAACGGGTTTTACCAATACCTGGTAGACCCGAAATAAACACCGATGCAAAACCGCCACGAGCGACTGCATCATATTGTTGCAACACGGTCTGCGCTTCTTTATCACGCCCCACCATTTTGGAAATGAAAATGACCCTCCGCAGATGGTCTTGCATACCAATTTTAAAAGGCAAAATATGCTTTGAAAGTGTGTATTCATTCGCGCATCGAAGCAAATCTGCATATAAACCTAGTCCGCTTTGATAGCGTTTTTCAGGTTCTTTTAAACACATTTTGGTAATAATTTCGCTCAAAATCGGCGGCAATTTTTTGTCAATGTGATGCACAGGCGGTGCTTCTTCTGCCAGATGCGAATGGATTAGCTCAAGTGGATCGGTACTTTTAAACGGTAATTGCCCTGTAAGCAGCTGATAAAACACAATGCCCAGCGAATACATATCGGTTGAAAAATCGACACGATGATTGATGCGTCCCGTTTGTTCAGGTGAGGTGTAAGCGAGCGTATTTTCAACAAAATCTTGGTCATAAATGAAATGACTAATTTCCCGAATATCAATTGGCGTAATGAAATCGTTGACATGAACGGCGAGCGTTTGCGGGTGAATTAAAATGTTGTGAGGTTTTATGCCGCCGTGAATGATGCCTGCATCATGAATCACATTGAGAATTTGTGCGAGTTCAGGTGCAATTTTGAAAAAATCATCAAGCGATATTTTTTTGTTTTCGCACCATTGATTAAGCGGAATGCTAGAAAAATCACGTTGCAAAATAAACTGCACATCACCAAAACTTTCAAATGCGTTAGGTGTAATGATGCGCTTGTCGTGAATAATTTTTAAACGTTCAACTTTTTGACGTAAATAACGTTTTTGACTTTCGCTACGAATAGGATGTTTGAACAGTTTGAGAATATAAAAATCCGTATCACTTTGTTTAGAAACGGCTTTAAATACTAATGCTTCTAAACTTTCGCCCAATTTTTCGAGCAAACGATAATGTGGAATTTGAGCAGAAATGTCGTTGAGATTCATCTAACAGTGCCTTGTGGTCTCTTTCAGGAGAAGTTGCGGCATTCTACGCTGTTGGAATCGTTATTTGAATTGGCTTTTTTAAGGGAACTTGACAGTCATTTAATTTTTAGTTGGACGACGCGCATCAACAAATCGTTCACGCCAATAAGTATTTTTTAAACTTGATACTGTGACTTTGCCTGTTTTAGAGCTGGGGGCGTGAATAAAATTTGTTCCATTCATAAAAATGCCAACGTGTGAAATGGAATCGCCGCTGGTGTTGAAAAACAGTAAATCGCCTGAGCGCACGTTTTCATTGGGGACAGGTTGTAAAACATTTGCCATTTCTTTGACAGTGCGTGGTAATTCGATACCGTCGTGCTTATAAACATATTTCACAAAGCCTGAGCAATCGAATCCTTTTTCGGGCGAGGCATTACCATAACTGTATGGCGCACCTTGAAATTGCAACGCATAATCCACCACAGGCGCATTTACACTTTGTTTTGCAACGGGACGTGGCGATGGCGTTTCGGGTTTTATATCCGACGTACCCGCGCAACCTGATAATACCAATGCAATCAGTGAAATTAACGGTAACGCATTGTTTGAAAAAGAATTTAATGTTTTCACGACACAATCAATAGCCAAAATTTAGGTTAAAAAATAACGCTGCCGCGTCAAAAGAACGACAGCGTTCACTTAAAAAAACTTTACACATCAAACGTACGAGCGAACGTAATCTCGGGCGAAATGGCGAATTGGTTCTTTATGTTGTTGAAACTCTTGATACGCATGATGCACATCTAATGGCGCGATATGCGCGTAAATGCCAAAACCTGTTTGGTTAATGAATTCGTCACTTAATGCTTCGATAAAGTTCCACCAAATAGAATCATTTTGTACTTCTTTTTCAGTTTTCATTTCATTCACCTACTTAAAAAATAATTTTCATTAAATCGTCAGAGCAAAACGCGACTTTGCGTTATGATTAAAGGCGGTTCACACAAACCTTTCACCTTTCATTTTCGCTTTCAAAAACAGTCCAAAAAAAACATGTCTTTAAAAATCGCGCTTGTTCAAACTGACGTTGTAGTCGGCAATCTTGCCGCTAACTTTAAACAAATTGTAAAAAATGTGACAAAAGTCGCAAATTCACAACAGGTTGATGTCATCGTTTTTCCAGAGCTAGTTACAACAGGTTATCCGCCTGAAGATTTATTGTTTCGCCGCGATTTTGTCGCTCATGCAAACAATCTTTTGTACAACATAGCAAACATCGCGCCAGAAGTTGCCGTTGTCGTTGGATTTCCTGAATTTGATGGTGAAAAACTTTATAACAGTGCGGCAGTGCTAGCAGGTGGCAGTGTTTTAGCCATTTATCGAAAACAGAAATTACCCAATTACGGCGTGTTTGATGAGCATCGTTATTTTGTCGCAGGCGAGAAACCGTGTGTGTTTGAGTTCAAAGGTCAATTTTTTGGCTTGAGTATTTGCGAAGATGTTTGGCATAGCGACATTGTGCAAGCGACAAAAGAGGCGGGGGCAGAAATTTTATTAACGCTGAATGCGTCGCCGTTTCATGTGGAAAAAATGCAGCAACGAGAGGCGTTAATTCGTTCACATGTTAAAGCCGCGCAGTTGCCGATTGTTTATGTGAACATGGTCGGTGGGCAAGATGAACTGATTTTTGATGGCAATTCATTTGTGATGAATGCAAATGGCGAAATCGTGTTTCATGCCGATGAATTTGTGGAAGAAGTCGGAATTGTGGAGTTTGAGAATGGGGAGCTAAAGCAAGCTCTCCCTACCAGCCCTCATTCAAAGGAGGGGAATGTTGCGAGTATTTACAAAGCTCTTGTTTTAGGTGTGAAAGATTACGTTCACAAAAACGGTTTTCAAGGCGCGATTTTAGGGCTTTCAGGCGGGATTGATTCAGCGTTAGTTTTAGCGTTAGCGGTTGATGCACTGGGGGCAGAAAATGTCGAAGCGGTTTCGTTACCGTCAAAATATACGCTCAACATGAGCAACGATGATGCAAAAACGCAAGCTGATATTATGGGGGTGAAATATCACTGCATTCCCATTTCGCCAGCGGTTAATGCGTTTTCACAAATGCTTGAAGAAACCTTTGCCAATACAAAAAAAGATACGACCGAAGAAAATATCCAAGCGCGTTGTCGTGGTGTCGTGTTAATGGCAATGTCGAATAAGCAAGGGAAATTGCTGTTAACGACAGGCAATAAAAGTGAAATGAGCGTCGGTTACGCAACGCTTTATGGCGATATGTGCGGCGGTTTTGCGCCAATTAAAGATGTGCCGAAATTGCTGGTTTATGAATTGGCGCGTTATCGCAATTCAATTTCGCAAGTAATTCCAGAGCGTGTTTTAACTCGCGCTCCATCGGCGGAACTTGCGCCCAATCAACAAGATTCCGATTCTTTGCCAGCGTATGACGTTTTAGATCCGATTTTGCAGCGTTATGTCGAATTAGATGAATCCGCTGAGGAAATTATTGCGGCGGGATTTTCCGTGGAAGATGTTACGCGCGTGGTGAAATTGGTGAACTCTAGCGAGTACAAACGTCGTCAAGCCGCAATTGGTATCAAAATCAGTGAACGGGCGTTTGGTCGTGATAGACGTTATCCCGTGACGTTTAAGTTGTAACCGATGTTTTATAGGGGCGTGTTGCATCCGCCCCTACAATTATTTTGTTAAGCACAAAACGCTTCAATGCTGGCTAAAATGCCTTGTACATCTAAACCGCATTCGCTTAAACATTCTTCGCGTGTGCCTTGTTCAACAAAATAATCAGGCAAACCGATATTTAAAACGGGCATCAGAATTTTTTGCGTTTGCAAAAAGCGATTTACCGCTTCACCCGCGCCACCCGCTAAAACATTTTCTTCAACCGTAATAAACACGTCGTAGTTTTTAGCGAGTTCTAAAATTAACGCTTCATCAAATGGTTTCACAAAACGCATATTCACAACCGTTGCGCTGAGTTGTTTGCCCACTTGCAAAGCAGGAATCACCATGCTACC
>JAQTXN010000061.1 GCA_028688755.1 Methylococcales bacterium
TATCGCGGTTTTACTGCCTCTCCGTTAATGGGTTTGCCGCAAGGGCTTTCGACTTATGTCAATGGCGTGCGTTTTAACGAACCGTTTGGCGATACCGTGAATTGGGATTTAATTCCACAAGGCGCGATTGATTCGATGGCAATGTATTCATCGAATCCCGTTTATGGTTTGAATTCGCTTGGTGGCGCGATTGCCATTAAAACGAAAACAGGTTTTTCCTCGCCTAAACATCAAATCGAAACCTACGGCGGTTCATTTGGGCGAAATTCGGAAGAATTAACAAGCGGTTGGAATAACGGAACGTGGGGATATTTCGTTGACATCAATCATTTTCAAGAAGACGGCTGGCGCGATTTTTCACCAACCAAAGCAGATAGAGCTTTCGGAACACTCAGTTGGCGCGGCGATAAAGGTTCGCTCGATTTAACCTTGGGCGCAAATGACAACGATATGCGTGGTAATGGCCCCGCGCCAATTCAACTTTTAGCACAAAATCGCAGCGCGATTTTTACCCATTATGACCAAACGGTCACGCGGATGTTTTTTTCTGAACTCGCTGGAAGTTATGACGTAACAGAAAATATCGAAGTTAGCGGCAATACTTATTTTCGTCAAAATAGAATGCGTACTTTTAACGGTGATAACAGTGACTATGGCGAATGTGCAGATGAAGAAAATGTAGGTTTGTTGTGTGGCGAAACGCCTGTGATTGATACAAATGGCAACACGGTTGCTTTTGGTGATTCGGTAATTGGCGCAACACGAAATTCCAGTGCAACCCAAATGCGTGGTAAAGGCGGCACATTGCAAACGGCTTTTACGGGGGATTTATTCAAACATGAAAATAATTTAACCGTCGGGGCAAGTTACGATAATACTGAAACACATTTTGCTTCTAATACTGAATTGGGTTCATTAACGGCTAATAGAGGAACAGTCGGCAGTGGCATTTATGTAGATGAATCAAAGGTGCGTTTGCACGCAAACACGGAAACAGTTGGCGTATTTTTGAGTGACACGTTTTCAATTACCGACAAACTCGCGGCAACTGTCGCAGGACGTTACAACCACATCAGCGTAGATATGAAAGACCAATATATCAATGATGCAGAAAAGAATTTGAATGGTAATCACGCTTTTGAACGTTTGAATCCATCGGCAGGTTTGACATATCAACTTTTGAAAAATGTGAATGTGTACGGAAACTATGCAGAATCAGCGCGTGCGCCAACACCGATGGAACTGAGTTGCGCTGACCCGCAAGCACCTTGTAAATTGCCGAATTCGTTTTTATCTGACCCACCCTTAAATCAAGTCGTTGCCAAAACATGGGAAGGCGGATTTCGTGGTGATTTGAATTCACTGATTGATGGACGATGGAATTGGAATTTAGGATTTTTTCACGCCATTAACAACAACGACATTATTTTTCATCGTGCGGGAAATATCGCCAGTCAAGGTTATTTTAGTAATGTTGGACAAACGCGACGTTATGGAATTGAAGCAGGAACGTCGATGGATAAAGAAAGCGTGTTCAGTTCGATTGATGATTGGCACTTCAACACAAACTATACCTATCTTAATGCACGTTATTTGAACGGTTTCGACATCCAAAATCCGTTAAATTCAGACGAAATTGTGCAAGTGCAAAAAGGTGACAAAATCCCTAGCATTCCTGAACACATTTTTAAAGCGGCGTTAAGCGTGGATTTGTGGAAAAAAGTCTCGTTAGGAATCAACGGGATGTACAGCGGACAGCAAGTGTTTCGTGGTGACGAAACTAATATGGCTAAACCCTTGTCAGGTTATTGGGTGTTCAATGGCACCGCAGAATATAAAATCACTGAAAACTTCGCACTGTTTGGCAAGGTGAATAACATCTTTGATACAAACTACAACACGTTTGGTGTTTATGGACAGGCAGATCAAGTGTTAGGTGCTGCGTATGATGATAGACGTTTTGTCTCACCTGCTGCGCCGCGTGCGGGTTGGATTGGTGTACGATTAAGCATGTAGTTTAAGTCTCGATTTTATAACCCACGCCATAAACCGACTGAATAATCTCTTTTTCACCTGCGATTTTTTGCAGTTTATGGCGTAAATTTTTAACGTGCGTATCAACGGTTCTATCGGAAATATCACGCTCATCCTCATGCAAAACATCAAGCAGCGTGGCGCGTGAATAGACTTTGCCACATTTATCCAGCAATGCCGCCAAAATCCGAAATTCACTCAGCGTTAAATCAAGCAAAACGCCTTCGTAATAAGCGTGCAATTTTTCTTTATCCAAACTAAAACCTGCCACAACAGGCAACTGCGTCGAAAAATTTTGCAAACGACGAAAAATCGCTTTAATTCGCGCCACGACTTCTTTTACACTGTACGGTTTGCAAATGTAATCGTCTGCGCCAATTTCTAACCCTTTCAAACGATCTGTTTCACCAATTCGCGCTGTAATCAAAAATAACGGCACGTTTGAAAATTCACGAATTTCTTTGCACAAACTAATTCCATCACGATGCGGCAACATGATGTCCATTAAAATTAAATCAGGGGCGTGCTGTTTTACCCATTCCACCACGTTTAAACCGTCGTTAAGCCAATGACTTTCAAAACCTTCGTGGGTTAAATAATCGGTGAGTAGCGCAGCCAATTTGGCTTCATCTTCAACAATTAGAATTTTTTTATTCATGGGTTTAGTTCCAAAAAATTACGCTTTGGGCAATTCAATCACAATTCGCACACCACCTAAATCAGAATTTTCGGCAAAGATGATGCCTCCATGCGCGTTAACGATATTGCGGCAAATGGCAAGTCCCAAACCTGCGCCGCCTGTTTCTCGATGACGCGATTTATCAACGCGATGAAAACGCTCAAACAGCAATGGTAATTCTTCTTCCGCCACATTCGGCGGACTGTCTTCGATGTAAATGATGAGGTGATTTTTTTCTTCAAACAGGCTGACACGGCACATTCCATTATCGTCAGTATAGCGGTAACTGTTTTCGAGTAAATTTGAAATGAGTTGAGCAAGACGCATTGCGTCGCCATTCACAAACGCATTCGTGCATTGCGTGTTGAAGGTTAATTGTATGGCGCGGCTCGCAAAACGTGTTTGAAAAGCGGCAATGATAATTTGGCAATGTGAGACTAATTCGAGGCGATTAAATTGGTAAGTGAGTGCGCCTAAATCCGAGAGCGACAATTGATATAAATCATCAACAAGGCGAGTGAGTGACAAAATTTCTTGCTCTAACGATTGCATGCGTTCTGGTGTTGGCAAGCGAACGCCATCAACGAGTGCTTCAATTTCACCACGCAAAACCGCAAGTGGTGTGCGTAATTCGTGTGAAATATCAGCAAGCCATTGTTGCCGTGCTTGTTCACTTTGCGCTAACGCGCGACTTAAAAAATTAAAATCTTGCGCCAAAGTGGCAAGTTCGTCGCGTCCTTTTTCGGAAATTTGAATATCAAAATCGCCTGTTGCGAGCGAGCGCATTCCAGCGGTGATTTTTTTTAATGGCGATAAAATTTGCCGCGCCATGACAAATGCCAAAAACAGCGAGAGCAGCAACGCAAACACCATAATCCACAAATAGCCCTGCAACTGACTTTCCATAAAATTAACTAATACCAAATCGGTAATTAACGGATTCGGTTTGATAATCAAAAAGCCAACGGTAGCATTTTTAGATTTGATGGGTAATTTGTATTCGTCAGTAAAATCAAATGGTTCAGGTGATTTTAAGATACCCATCACAGGGCGGTTTTCATTATCGACAATGACCAGACGGTCAATATCAATCCATAAGGATTCATTGCTAGGTTTTGATTGCGGAGTTAGCGTGGTTGTTGGCGTTTTTGCGAGCGAGGAATGTGTGACCCATCCAAACCACATTTCTTGATTGCGTAATTTGTCCCAACTATTTTGTTGTTGAAAAAAACGGCCTAATTCAAGCGTGAAAGGTTCGATTTTTTGGAGTTCGATTTTTTGGAGATAAACCGTGAGACCTTGTTTGAAATTGAAATGCACCGCCAAAATAACCAAACTCAGCAGTAGCAACATCGTAGACAAAAAAAGGAGGAACAGTTTTTCAAACAATTTAAATTTCATGTCAGAAAACGGTTCCTCTAAATGATGTCCCCAAGGAGGTATGGCTAAAGTCTAAAAGCCAAATGTGAAGAAATTATGGAGAAACAACATTTATTTTAAATGTGCAGAAAATACATCGTGATAATGCGCGACTTGGTCACCTGTAAGCAAAAATACGCCATCGCCGCCACGTTCAAAATTGAGCCAATAAAACGGCACATCGGGAAATAAATTTTGCAAAGTTTCTGCGCTACTGCCGACTTCGACAATTAAAATACCTTGTTCGTTTAAATAGTCTTTGGCGTTGGTCAAAATTCGCAATACTAAATCTAATCCTGATTCACCACCTTTAAATGCCATATCGGGTTCAGCATGGAATTCAGGTGGTAATTCTTGCCATTCTTGCAACGCCACATACGGCGGATTGCTGATAATCACATCGTATTTTATCGGTGGTAATTTATTGAATAAATCCGACTGATACGTTGTCACCGTTTCGGAAAGTTGATGTTTTTCGATGTTGATTTCAGCAACTTCTAACGCATCGGGTGATAAATCGACTGCATCAACCATCGCATTCGGAAACGCATACGCACACGCAATTGCAATGCACGCGCTGCCTGTACATAAATCTAAAATATGCTCGACATTTTCTTCTTCAACCCACGGTTCAAAACGTTGTTCAATCAATTCGGCAACAGGTGAGCGTGGAATTAAAACGCGCTCATCCACATAAAACGATAAGCCCATAAAAATGGACTCTTTCGTTAAATACGCCGCAGGCACGCGCTCGTTAATGCGACGTTCGATTAACTCGAAAACAGTTTTGCGTTCGTCATGCGTTAAGACGCAATCAAAAAAACTCGCCGCCAAATGATAAGGCTGATTGACCGCAAATAGCACCAGCGCAACCGCTTCGTCTAATGCCGTCGTTGTGCCTTGTCCAAAAGAGAGTTTTTCCGCTGTAAAACGGCTCGATGCCCAACGCATATAATCGCGCAAGGTTGTTAAAGTAGTTAAAGTTTCATTCATGTTAAAGTTAGGGTAAAAGTTGTAAAGGCAACATCTTATCTGGATTTAGCAAGCCTTTAGGGTCAAATTGACGTTTGATTGCTCGCATTAAATTGAGTGATACGGCATCGAGTTCTCGGTCAACAAAATCACGTTTTTCAAGTCCAACACCGTGTTCGCCAGAAAGTGTACCGTTGAGTTTTAACACTAACGAAAAAATTTCATCTAAACAAGCATGGGCTTTTTTGCTTTGAATGGGGTCATCTGGGTCGAGCAATAAATTAACGTGAATGTTGCCATTGCCTGCGTGTCCGAAATTGATAATTGGCAATTCATATTTTTTCGATAGCGCGTCTAAACCCGCAATTAACGTCGGCATTTCAGTCACTGGCACAACGACATCTTCGTTGATTTTTTTCGGTGCAACTTTACGCAGGGCAGGGGAGAGAGCTTTGCGCGTATCCCAAAGGGCTTTGACTTCAGCGGCATTTTTCGCCAAACGCATCGACAATAAACCGTCATTGGTTGCCGCTTGCATCACTTTTTCCGCCGCATAATCTAGCCCTTCGGCTTGACCATCCACTTCAATCATCAGCATCGCGCCTGCATTTTCAGGTAAATCGGTCTGCGTGTAATGACGAATCATGTTAATCGCGTTGCCATCCATGAATTCTAACGCGCACGGCACAACGGGTTGAGCCATGACTGCTGAAACCGCTTGCGCTGCATCGCCGACAGTTTTGTAAATCGCGCGAAGTGTTTTTTTCGCTTCGGGTAATGGCGTAAGTTTCAACGTTGCTTCGGTAATAACGGCGAGTGTGCCTTCGCTGCCAATAATTAAACGTGTCAAATCATAACCGACCACGCCTTTGCTGGTATAAACACCGATGTTCATTTCTTCGCCAGCACCTGTGACCACACGCAATCCCAAGGTATTTTCGCGTGGCGTGCCGTATTTTACCGCTTTTGGGCCTGCGGAGTTGTAAGCTAAATTGCCGCCGACGCTGCAAAATGCCGCGCTGGTTGGGTCAGGTGACCAGAAAAAACCTTTGCTTTTGACGTAATCTTGCACTTCTTGATTGGTGATGCCTGTTTGCACTTTGATGTAACGATTTTCAGGCGAAAAATCCAATACTTGCTTCATGCGTTCAAGCGATAAAACTAAACCGCCGTAAAGCGGCACGATTGCACCCGTTGTTCCTGTTCCACGTCCACGCGCTGTAATTTTGATGTCAAATTCATTGCAAAGTTGCACCGTTTTTAAAACTTGTTCGTGCGTAGTGGCGAAAACAACGACTTGTGGCAAGGCATGACGACGACTGTTATCGTAGCCATAAGTCCAGCATTCTTCGGGTTCAGTTAAAATGTCAGTTTTCGAAAAAACGCTTTTTAGGACATTTATAAATTCGGTCGGAAGGTTTTGTTGCATAAAATTCTTTGGTTGCGTTGATTTTTTATCGGCAATTCTACGCGCTCTATTTTTGAAAAAAAGTGCTGAAAGGAAATGCCGTGTTCGATAATCAATAGGATTGAAATTTTTATTGTGATATTGGTCACAATTCTACTCTGGTTTTTTATGTAGACTGCGAGTGAGATTTTTTTAAAATTATTTATGTTTTAGCGCAATGTGCCGATAGAAAGCTTAGGTGGTTTTTTGCATTCTTTAGGCATGAGTCGCAAATCGTCACAGTTTAAACATATTCGCACTCAAGGTGTTTTGCTTTATTTTCAAAGGCAAGTTCGCCACATTTTTATTAAGGGGTTACTATCATGGCAACAACAACCGCAACCGCAACAACAGTCACAGCAGTAAAATTCGCAGATACCTTAGATATTGTTGGTTTATCACCAGAGCAAATCGCAAAATTTACTGAGAAAGATTTTGCCGCGTTTACTTCGCAGCAACAAAGTGATTTAAAACCTGAACAAGTTAAATTATTAACAGGTAAACAACTCGCTTCTTTGCCGATTAAATTACTCGAACCCGATACTATTGCAGCAATTACACCAAAAGAAATTGCAGTGTTGCTCGATCCTAAAACAAACAGCAATTTTTCAATCAAAACATTATCAGCCGATCAGTTTGCAGCCTTAACTCCAGATCAAATCAAAAGCATTCCTGCTACACAATTTGCGGATTTAACTACAGCACAAGCAGATTTATTAACAACTGATCAAGCACTCGCTTTTACTTCAGCACAAATTGCACAATTAAACGCAAAAGCTGTTGCTTTTCTTAACGCATCGATTATTGAAGTATTACCTGTTGCTGCCGTTACAGGTTTTACACCGCAAAATATCGCAGGGTTAACAACAGACAGCATTTCAGCTTTCACTGTTGCACAAGCTGCCGTTTTAACAGCAAAACAAATTACCGCATTAAAACCTGCTCTTGTTGCTGAAATGGAAGCAGAAGATATTGCCGCGTTATCTTTTGCAGCGTTACAAGGTTTTGATAAGAAAAATATCATTTCATTGGCACTTAGCGCGTTGACACCTGAGCAATTTTCAGCCCTTTCGAGCAAACAAATTTCATTATTAACCACTTCACAAGTTGAAAATCTCGATGCTGGAGTTGCGCCACTTTTAACGTCAAAAATGGTTGCTGCACTTTCAGCAGCGCAATTAAACGTGTTACCGACTGAAATTATTGCAACGCTTGAACCCACCGCAATCAAAGGTCTTAACGTTAAAAACATTAAAGGCTTAACCACTGAACAAGTAGCTGCAATCACGCCTGATCAATCCGCGTTACTAACTAAAACACAATTAAAAGCCTTTGCAACCGATCAAGTTGCTGCTTTAACCGTTGATTCGGCATTAGCAATTAACCCATTGGTTTTAAAAGGCGTTCCAAGCACCTTAATTGAAAAATTAAATGCTGACGTTTTTGCCTCCTTATCTGAAGCGCAAGTTTCAAATTTAAGCGAAGTACACATTGCAAGTTTAACAACCGCTCAAGCTGCAAAATTAACAGGTTCGAACCTTGCTCTTATGAAACCAGCTATTTTGGCAAGTTTAAAAGATGCCTCGATTTCTGCACTTTCAGCTGATGCTGTCGGTTCAATTGTGACAAAGCAATTGAATAAATTTACCGCAACACAACTCGAAAGTTTTACACCAGCGCAAGCGGCTCAATTATCAACAGAAGTTACGGACTGGTTGCTTTCGAAAAAATACGCCATTATCAAAAGTGCGGAAGCAAATACTGTGGGTACAGGTGGTATTGAAGTATCAGGTACTGTTGCAGGGGAGGCGGTTGCTGAAACAATTACCGCTGGTGCAGGCAATGACATCATTTCAACAGGCGGCACAGCAGGCGACAGTATTAGCTCTGGTGCAGGTAACGATACGGTAACAATTACCGCTGCAGCAACTGGTCATGCTCATACAATCGACGGTGGTACAGGTACAGATACGTTAATTTTCGACGGTGCAGCAGCGTTTGTTGGAAGTGATTTAACACGCATTTCAAATTTTGAAAATTTAAAGTTAACAGGTACAACCACACAAACATTTGATGTTGGGGCGGGGACAAATAACGCATTTGCCTCTTTGAATTTAGATGCACTTGCTGACACGAAAGTGCTAACACTCACAGGTTCTGTTGATAATTTAGCCGTATCTCTGGTAGCTGGTGATTTAACAGCAAGTGGTTATACAGGTGATTTGATTGTGACTGCCACAACAGGCTCAAACGTTATTATCACAGGATCAGGCGCAGATTCTATCGATGGCGGTGCAGGTAGCGATGAGATTACTGCTGGTGCGGGTATGGACACTATTAAAGGTGGCGCAGATGCAGATACCTTTAAATTTACAGCAGGCTCAAGTGGCGGTACTCCCAGTTCAACGGTTTTTGATACTGTCACCGATTTTGTCAGCAACACAGATACCATTGATTTTACCGATGTCGCACTTTCTATTACTGCAACAAGTGCTGCTGCAGCAACAGGTACAGCGCAAATTTTACCAACAGGTCGCGCTGTTTTCGTTGAAGCTGATGACACATTACAGGAAAGAATTGTTGCAACAGAAGCTGCGCTTTCACCTGCTACAACAGCTACAGCTGGTAAATCTGCGTTATTTAATTATGGTTCAGATTCGTATGTGTTTGTTTCTGATGCAAACGATGGTGTTACGTCAAACGACACATTGATTAAATTATCTGGCGTAACGGGTACCAGTTTAGGTGTTCAAGACGGCAACATCACTTCGGTAGGTTCTTATACCGTTGCTACGTTCAATGGTGGAACAAACTTAACAGCTGCTAATACCGTTTATATCGTTGATACAGCTGCTAATATCAACGCAGCAGCTGCCACATTAGTGACAAACATTGCAAAAATCGACGGCATCATTGCAAGCGATGACAATCCGATTGTGTTAACTCCAACGCAATTTGCAACCGCTGGTGTACCTAATGTATTAGTCAATGGTTCAACAACCGTTCTTGCCTCAAACACAGCAACGGCTGGTGAAGTTTCAGCATTAGTGACTGACATTGCAAAAATCAAAGATGCGGGTGTTACAGGAACCTTCGTTTTAACACCTGCTCAATTTGCAACCGCTAGTGTGGTCACTAAATTAGCTGATGCGACGGCAACTGTTGTTGCTGACGGCACTAACGTTCCGACTTTAGTTGCAAATGCCGCAAAAATTGCTGCGGGTGGTCTTACAGGTACGGTTGCATTAACACCTGCTCAATTTGCTACAACTGGTGTTACAACTGCATTAGCCAATACGACGGCTACTGTTGTTGCAGATGGTACAAACGTCGCATCTTTAGTTGCTGGTGCAGGTAAAATTGCTGCTGGTGGACTTACAGGCTCAATTACATTAACCCCAACTGAATTCAATACATCAGGTGTTATTGCAGCATTGGCAAATGGCTCTGCAACAGTCAATGTCACAACGGCTGCAAGTGCTGGAGAAATCACAACCTTAACAACTACGTCAAATGTAGCAAAACTTGCGAGTGTTACGGGAACTATTGCATCGTTAACAGATACGCAATTTACAGAAATTGCGTCTAAACTTGGCTCTGTTACAGTTAACTCTGTAGACGCATCTGGGGCGAGTGCTGCTGAAACAACTGCAATTGTTGCAAATGCCGCCAAAATTGCAGCAAGTGGTCTGACTTCTGGTTCATCTATTCCACTAACCGCCGCACAGTTCGCCACAAGTGGCGGGACAACAGGATTAGCAGCAGGAAAAGCAACTGTTGCATTAACTACCGCAAGCAATGGTGACGAAAGCGGATTTATTACTGCGTTACTCGCTTCGCCAACAAAAATTGCAGCAGGTGGTGTGACTTTGGGCAGTGGTGGCGCTTTAGCATTAACCGCAACACAGCTTAATACAACAACTGTAGCTGCGGCTTTAGGAACAGGTGTTGCGACAGTTTCTTATGCTTCTGGTTCAGAATCAGCACAAATTCCAGGTTTAGTGACTAACGTTGCAAAAATTGCTGCTAATGGAATCACAGGAACGGGCTTATCGCTTGATGAAGTCCAATTTAGTGCATTAAGAGCGAAATTATCGGCCGACATTATTGATGTAACTGTTGATGCAAGTTCAGCGACTTCAACTGATGTAGACGCATTAGTAACGGGTATTGATAGAATTGGCACAATTAACGTGAGTGGCACTTTGTCAGTGACCGATACGCAATTCAAAGCCTTGCAAGGTAAATTAGCATCAGGCATGGGAACAGTCATTACAGTTAATGTTGCAAGTGCGACGGTTGATGAACTTGCTGCTGTGACGGCTAACATCGGCAAAATTGCTGCTGTAACTAATCTATCACTCGATGTTGCTCAAAGTGCTACGAACATCGGACTTTTGTTAGGCAAAGCGGCAACAGGTTCAGTGACTGTCGATCCTACTAATTTTGATGCAGCACAAATTACGGCTATCAATACGGCGGCAACAAAAATTGCTACAGGCGGCATTACAAAAACAACTGGTTCAACCACGATACCATTGACAGCAACTCAATTTGCGACATTGGTAAACAAACTTGATTCCGCTCATGTCACTGCCATTGTTGATGCCTCTGGTGCTTCAGCGAGTGAAATTGCAACCATGACAACCGCGGCGAATGTGGCAAAAATAGCTGCGAGTAATGGTGTTAAAGGCACAGGCATTACGTTGACTGCTGCACAATTTAACGTTTTAGACAGTTTGTTAGATTCAAGCGTAACCGTTACGGTAAATGCTTCAGGTTCAAGTTTTGCTGACCTTGAAAATTTGAGTAATAACATCAGCAAAGTGGCTTCAATTACAGGTTTGTCATTAGCATTAGGTACTGATGTTAAATCAGGAGGTACAGCAACTGAAAACAATACCATTACTGAAAACTTACTCAGTAAAGCAACGGGCGCATCTGTGAATGCAGCTGGTGCAACAACAGCAGAATTGAGTTCACTCTTCACGCACATTGCGAATGTTTCATCGTTGTCAAACTCTGACTTTGTTGTCAGTGCTTCGCAATTTGTAACATTACAATCAACGTTGCCAACAGGCACAGTGATTGATGCAACAGGGGCAACCGCTTCGCAATTGAGCTTGATTGCCGCTGATATTGCAGGCGGTTCAACGAAAGTGGGGTCGATTACTAATTTGACATTGTCATTAGGCGCACAATCTGTGGCAGAAGCGAATAGTCTATTGAGCAAAGCTGCAAACAACAGTGTGACGACGAATATCACAGGTGCAAATAACATTAACGGTACTGATTACACGGCAACGTTAGTGACAAATGCGGCAAAATTTGCAACAGGCGGTTTAACGGGGTCTAACTTATCACTCACAGGTACTCAATTTGCCGCATTAGCGACCAAATTTGCAAGTTCTGTGACAGATGTGATTGTTGATGCAGCCAGTGCAACAACAAGTGAATTAGCAGCAATTAGTTCAAACATTGCGCGTATCGGACTTGTTAAAAATGCAAGCATCGTTGCTGCAACGCAAACTGATACAGAAGTAGAAAATCTACTCAGCAAATCTTACGGTTTGGATGCAGTTATCAATGCAAACGGTGCAAGTGCCACGCAAGCCAATTCTATTGCAACGCATATTGGAAAAATTGCAGCAGGTGGTGTGACGGGAGCAGCAGCAACATTAACCGTTACGCCAACTCAATTTACAGCAATCACCGCAAAATTGACTGGCAATGCCACCGTTGATGCAACAGGTGCAAATGCAACGCAATTGAGCTTGTTAAGTGCTGATGCGAAAGCTTCTGCTATTACGAATTTGACCTTGAGTGTTAGCCAATCTGATACTGAAATGACAGCATTATTAGGTAAAGTTAGTGCTGGTACCGCTCATGCTGATTTGATTTCGCCAAGTTCAGCGCAAATTATCGCGTTAGCTGCTGCATCAACCAAACTCGCAACGGCTGGTTTAACAGGTAGTGGCTATGCAATGGATGAAGTGCAGTTCTCAACCTTGGCAACAAAATTTGGTACTGGCGTAACAACGACTGTTGATGCAACTAGTGCGGCTGCAGCAGATTTAGTAACGATGAGTAACAACATTTCTCACGTGGGTTCAATTTCAAATTTGGCATTAACAACCGCGTCAGGAACATCTTCATTAGGTGTTGCAACTATCACAGATACCGTTACTGCGAATTTATTAAGTAAGGCGGTAAATGCTACGGCAACCGTTGAAGCAACAGGTGCAAGTGATGCTGAAATTGCATCATTGACGACTTATGCAAACAAAATTGCCGTTGATGGTATTACAGGAACGTTAGCGGTCACCGATACGCAATTTGCGACGCTACATTCAAGATTAGCTGCTGCTGCAACGGTTACCGTCAACGCAGCTGGTGCGACAACTGGGGAATTGACGGTTCTTTCGACCAACAACACGAAAGTCGATACCATCAAAAATTTGGTCGTAACCGCTGCGAATCAAACGGATGCTGAAACCGATATGTTGTTAAGCAAATCGGAAGCCGCAAAAGCAAAAGTCGTTGCAACAGGTGCAACAGCAACTGAAGTTGCGTCGTTAGTGACACGAATTGGGCAAATCGATCCTAACGGCATTACGGGTGTATTGCCCGTGACTTCTGCTGTTGCCGCTGCTGATATTACGACTTTGTTTGGCAAATATGCAGACGGTGTTGCAACTGTTAATGCTACGGGTATGGAAGGGACTACTTCTGCTCAATTGAAAACCTTAGCAGCACAAACAGGCAAAATTGCAACGGGCGGTATTAGCAATATGACATTAGTTGCAGCGGATTTGAACGATACTCAAACTGCAAATCTATTAAGCAAATCAACTGGGGCATTGGTTACTGTTGATGCAACTGATTCTGTGAATGAAGTTGCCTCTTTTGCACAGTACATTGGCAATATCGCAGCAGCTGGAATTGGTGGGACTTTACCTATTACAGCAGGTGTTGCAGCTGATAGTATTACTAACCTATTTGGTAAGTATTCAGGCGCAACAGCCACGGTTAATGCACTCGGGATGAATTCAAGCCAAATTGCTAACATTGTTACCAATGCTGCCAAAATCGGTGCAGGTGCATTGACGAATGCAACGCTTGATGAAGTTCAATTTGCTGCAACGGGTGTCATTACTGCATTAGGTACTGGTGCTGCAACCGTTGATGCGACGGGGGCGAGTGCGGCAAATCAAGTTATCTTACTTACCGATGCAAACCTTGCAAAAATTGCAGCAGGTGGTTTAAGTCATTTAAGTGTTGATTTAGCAGGTGCAGGTGTTACGGCAGCATTTACTGGAGTAACAAAAGCAACTTTAACTGCAAAAGTAACAGGTACGTTGACGATTGCAGGTGATGCAACAGCAGATACCGTTGTTTTGACTAACTACACAGGAGCAACCTCTATCACTGGCAATAATGGTGCTGATGCCATCACAGCAGGTGGCGGTGCTGATACGTTTATCTACACTGCGATTTCAACTACTGAATCAGGTTCAGCGGTTGGTGCATCTGCAACGACACTTCCCGTTGCAACCACTGTTGATACGATTACTGACTTCACAACAGGCGTTGATAAAATAGCATTGCCTGTAGCGTTGGGTGCGGCATCAGCGTCAACCTTAGTTCCAACCAACGGCACGCCTTATACAACTAATTCTGTGTTGCTTGAAGCAGATGATTTTGTGAGCGTTGCTTTTGGAACAGATGCTGTTGCTGCAAACACAACTGGCAATGCTAGATTTATTTACGATACAGTTGCTAAAGTGTTGTATTTCGATCCAACAGGTAATACAGCAATTAGTGCTGCTGGT
>JAQTXN010000207.1 GCA_028688755.1 Methylococcales bacterium
GATTGGTCGTCGCCGCGTGAAAAATGCGTGTTTAGCATTCTTGAGCAAATTAGATTCCACACAAATTCATGACCTCGCACAAGCGCAATTTGAAAATGCCAAAAACATGACTGACCAAATGGCGGCGTTGAGTGCGATTGTTCACAATAATCACCCAGCAAAAGAAGCCAGCTTGGAAAAATTCTATCAACAATGGGAATCTGAACCGTTAGTGATTGATAAATGGTTTGCCTTGCAAGCGAGTAGCCCAGCGGCAGATGCGTTTGAAACGTTGCAATCGTTACATTCACACGTTGCATTTGACATAAAAAATCCAAATCGCGTACGCTCGTTAATTGGCGCATTTTCACAAACAAATCCTGTTCATTTCCATGCTAAAAATGGTGAAGGTTATGCGTTTTTAGGAGATGCGATTTTGGAATTGAACGCAATCAATCCACAAGTCGCCTCACGAATGCTTACGCCTTTGACCGCGTGGCGAAAAGTCGATGAAGCGCGTCAACAGCTCATGAAAGCGCAGTTGCAACGTATCATCGACACAAAAGGTATTTCTAACGACGTATTTGAACTTGCGAGTAAAAGTTTATGAAGATTTTTTCATGGCTAGCCTTAGTCATTTTGCTCAACGTAATTTTTAGTTGGGCAACAAATCAACCACAAAATGTGGGCGACGATGTACCAGCAGGAAAACTCAGTAGTTTATCTTTCGCGCCTTTTCGAGAAGGTCACGATCCGATGCTGGAGCTTTTCCCAAACGTTAAACAGCTTGAAGAAGATTTAGCGTTAATGGGGCAAGTCACGCATAACATTCGTACTTACGCCAGTGCTGAAGGCACGATGCCGCTGATTCCACCGTTGGCAAAAAAGTACGGTTTGACAATGTTGCAAGGCGGCTGGTTGGGTTCTTACAAAGCAGATACCGCTGAAGAAACTGCCGAATTAAAAGCCAAAAATGATTTGGAAATGGCAGAGTTAATTCACTCAGCAAATGAGCATTCAGACGTTGTAACGCGGGTAATCGTTGGTAATGAAGTGTTATTGCGTGGTGATTTAGAACCTGAAGAATTGATTGAATACATTCGCAAAGTCAAACAAGCCGTGAAACAACCTGTTTCGTATGCTGACGTGTGGTCAGAATACATGAAACATCCGCAACTGATTAACGAAGTCGATTTTATTACAATTCATATTTTGCCTTATTGGGAAGATGAACCTATTTCTGTTGACGATGCGCCCGCGCATATCGAACGTATTTACAAACAAGTTCAGCAAGAAGCGAAATCAATGGGCGTAGACAAACCCATTTTAATTGGTGAATCAGGTTGGCCTAGCGGTGGCAAACAGCGTGGTGTTGCCATTCCTAGCGTGGTGAATGAAGCAAAATTTATTCGTGATTTCATCAAAGTGGCGAATAAAAACGGCTTTGATTACAACATTGTTGAAGCGTTTAACCAGCCTTGGAAAGCGGCGTTTGAAGGCATTATCGGTGCAAAATGGGGCTTGTATGACAGTTCACGTCAGCAAGTTTTTCCTTTAACGGGCAAAGTAGTTGAAGATAAAAATTGGCTAGAAAAATTGTTTGCTTCCATTGACTTAATGGTCGTAATCGTTCTTATCTTCAAAAGAAAATTAACGAATTTAAACAACGTGCGTTTAGTCAGTTTTCTAGTAATTGCACAAATTTTAGCGGCATTATTTGTGTCGCAAATCGTCACGCTTTGGCAAACCAGTTACACCGATTTTCAACGTCTACAAACATTGTTGATTGTTGGTTTTAATTGCGCGTGGGGAAGTTTTCTATTGCAACGAGTGAATGAGGTTTTGAACAAACAAACCGCCTCACAAAAAAATACCAAATGTCTTTATTACGGTTTGTTAATCGTGATTACTTACGCGATGATTAAAACCGTAATTTTGGCATGGAATGGGCGTTACGTTACGTTTCCAAATATCGTGACGCAATTGGAAGTTTTTGGCTTAATTTCGCTATTCTTAATCAACGTATTCAGTGAAAAAATGTCATTTTCTGACCAAATACATTTAACGACGTTGTTTGATTACATTCCACGCAAACCTAGTCATATTCCGCTTGTGGCGTATTGTTTAATGGGATTAAGTGTTGCGTTGTTAATTGGCGAAAGTTATGCGTTTATGGTGAGCCGTGATTTTATTATGGCGTATCCACTAATCAGCGAACGTTTGCAAACGGCAATTTTATTTACCGTGGCAAATACACAATTATTGATTTGGCTTGCGAGTTTGGCTGTTTTAGCAGCCCCATTTTTTGTGAGTGCCAACACGCGAAAAATCGGCAATTCTGGTATAGTTACACCTTAAATTTTTACTTTTCACATCTGGAGAAGAACGTGAGTGATGCTGTAGTTTATGTCAATGACAATGATTTTAATGAACAAGTTTTAGAAGCGCAGTTGCCTGTATTGCTTGATTTTTGGGCAGAATGGTGTGGACCTTGCAAAATGATTGCGCCTCTTTTAGACGCAATTTCAGAAGAATTTGCAGGTAAATTAACCGTTGCAAAATTAAACATCGACGAAAGTCCTGCTACGCCACAAAAATACGGTGTGCGTGGTATTCCAACATTGATGTTATTCAAAAACGGTGAAATTGAAGCGACGAAAGTTGGCGCATTGAGCAAAGTGCAATTAGTTGAATTTATCAACGCACATTTGTAAGCCTTCAATTTTCACGCACACAAAAAAGCCAAACTCATTATGAGTTTGGCTTTTTTCATTTTGAGCGAGTGAAACTTATCGAATCAAACTTAGCAAAACACCTGCCGCAACCGCTGAACCAATTACGCCCGCAACATTTGGCCCCATCGCGTGCATCAATAAGAAATTATGTGGATTACTTTCTAAACCAATTTTATTAGCAACTCGCGCTGCCATTGGCACGGCTGAAACGCCTGCCGCACCAATTAACGGGTTGATCGGCGTATCGCTGAAGCGATTCATGAGTTTTGCCATCAAAACGCCAGATGCCGTGCCAATTGCAAAAGCAATTGCGCCTAATCCTAAAATCCCTAATGTTTTGAGTTGCAAAAATGCGTCTGCACTCAGTTTTGAACCGACCGATAAACCTAAGAAAATCGTCACAATGTTAATCAGTTCATTTTGCGCGGTTTGACTTAAACGATCGACCACACCGCAAGTATTCATCAAATTACCAAAGGCAAACGCACCAACTAAAGGCGTTGCAGAAGGCAATAACAAAATCGACAACACCAAAAGCATCAATGGAAAGACCATTTTTTCTGTTTTGCTCACATGACGAAGTTGTTGCATTTCAATTTTGCGTTCCGCTTCCGTTGTTAAAGCTCGCATAATGGGTGGTTGAATCAACGGCACCAACGCCATATAAGAGTAAGCCGCAACGGCAATTGCCCCTAATAAATCAGGAGCCA
>JAQTXN010000062.1 GCA_028688755.1 Methylococcales bacterium
TATTCAATCGATAGTGCCAAAAGCGATGTCAGGGTTCAATAAAGCCAACATTATGGGGTTGCGCGTAGGAATTTTAACGCCTGAACAATTTGATGCGTTGTCTAATGCTCAAATCGGATTATTGTCGTCCGAGCAACTCACCGTGTTGACTGGTGAGCAAGCGCAAGCCTTCACAGCCTCACAACTTGGCGCATTAAAAGCAACGCAAATACCTTATTTGTCGACAGATGCAATTTCTGTTTTGGCGGCTAACGCAATTAAAGGTTTGACGACAAAAAACATTAGCGGTTTAACACCAGCTCAAATTGGCGCATTAACCGCAGAACAAGTCGTCGAATTTAGCAGCAAACAAATTGCGGCGTTAAAAGCAGAGCAAATTGTTGCGTTGGATAACGCAAATTTGATTGGTGAGTTAACACCAAACGCTATCAAAGGTTTTGGAAGTACGATGCCTCAACTTGATTTTGGAAAATTAACACCTGAACAAATTGCTGTTTTATCGTCAAAACAACTTTCGCAATTATTAGCAACACAAGTATCAGCATTAACCATCGATCAATTTGATGCACTGACGGCTGCGGCGTTGAAAGGATTGAGTGCGGCAAATATCGTCAATTTAAATTCGACTTCTCTTGTTCCTGCTATTTCGACGAAACAATTAACACAATTTGATACCACGCAACTTGAAGCCTTTACACCAGCTCAAGTTAGTAACATGACGGAAGAACAAACATCGTTATTGCTAAGTCGAAAATATTCTCTGTTAACCGCTGGCACAAATGGCATTGAAACGTCGTTGACTGTTACCGCGCCTAGTGCAACAGCCACAAAAATATTGGGTGGTTTAGGCAATCAAACCATCACAGGTAGTTCAGTCAATGACACACTTGATGGCGGTTTGGGTGATGACATGCTTACGGGTGGCACGGGGATTGACACATTCTTAGTCAGTTCTGGGCAAGATACGATTACGGATTTAGGTGTCAATAATGAAGTTGATATTTTACAAATTTCAACAGGTGCAACGGCTAGTATCACTGCGACGGGCGCATGGACGGCAACCTCTGCAAGTTCAAATTCAGGTGTTGCAACCATTTCAACGGCTGGAACGGGGGCAATAAATGTTGCGGCTGCAACAGGTTCGAGTGGTTGGAGTTTAACGACAACAAACGCGACAGGCACAAGTTTAACGGGTTCAAATAACGCAGATACCTTAACGGGTAGCGCGGGGACTGATACGTTAACAGGTGGCGCAGGAAGCGATACGTTTGTGTTAGCGGCAACATCGATAGTGGGTCATGTTGATGTTGTAATCGGTACATTTAACGGTAGTTCAATTGACAAAATTGATACATCCGCCACAGTCGCAAATGTCATTGCATCACAAAGTTCAGGTTTGACTTTTGCGGGCTTAACCGTCGATGCGTTAAATAGTTTGCTAAATAGTACGACTGGAACAGGAACGAAATTGACGGGAACAACGGTAGATGCCGCGATATTAACTACGACTGATACCAGAACGGCGATTGCTATCGATGCTGACCATTCTGGCACGTTTACTGCAACGGATTATTTAATTGAAATCACTGGTTCAACGGGCTTGACTGCTACTGAGATTACGCCTGCCACCTTTATCTAAATTCAACCTTTTGAGAATGCCGAAATGATTACAGATTTTTCCGATACCGAGCAAATTGCGAGTCTAACTCGTACCGAAGTGACTTCATTGCCTTTTTATCGTGTACCTGCTGATTCTATTTCGGCAATTAGTTTGAAAGTTATCAGTGCATTACCGATTGAAAAACTCAACACTGAACAATTCGATGCGCTGACAACTGAACAAGAATCCGCTTTAACGGCTGCTCAAGTTGCCAAAATGACATTGGCGCAAACAAGGATTGTGAGCGAAGAAATGCTTAACGCGTTGAATGTGCGTTCTATTTCTGGATTAAAAATTCAATATCTTCCAACTGAAACGTTGAGTGCGTTATTGCCTGAACAAATAACAGGCTTGACTACCACGCAAATAAGTAAGCTGACAAAAGCGCAAATTCCCGTGATAAGTGATTCGCAAATGCTCGCGTTTAGCGCGTCGCAAATTAGTGCGTTAACTTCTGCACAAGTCAAACTTTTGTCAACGGATGCCATTTCAGCGATTGATTTACGCGCTATTAGTGGCTTAACTACCAAAAACATCAAAGGCTTAACGACTGAACAAATACAGGTTTTTACGTCTGAGCAAGTTGCAAAACTTAATGCAACACAAATTAGCGTATTAAGTTCATCGCAAATTGCCGCGTTGCAAGAAGAGGCAATTCAAGCCTTAACAGGTTCAGCCTTAACCGCGTTTAACAGAAAAAATATCGCAGGATTGCCGATTGAGCTACTGAGCGATACACAAATTAAGTCAATTACCACCACGCAAATCGGTCTTTTAAATAGCTCGCAAATTCAAGCACTAACTGCTGAACAAGCTCCATTTTTATCGGCAACACAAGTTGCAGCAATTAAAAATACTCAAATTCCGTATTTAAATGCAGATGTGATTAGCGCGTTACCCAATGAGGCAATTCAGGGGATGACATCAAAAATTATTAGTTTGTTGTCAACAGAACAACTTAGCGCATTAAGCGAAGAACAAATCGCGCAACTGTCTTCAATGCAAGTTAGCGCATTAACTTCGACACAAATGAAAGTGTTGGATGATTTAAATCTACAAGGAAATTTGTCTGCGTTGGCGATTCGAGGAGTCACAAAAACAGTACCTCAACTTGATGTTACCGAACTCACATCGAGCCATATTGCCACATTATCGACAAAACAAATTTCGCAATTATCAACGCTGCAATTGAATCAATTTAGTGTTGAAAATGCTGAAGCATTGCAAAACGCACAAATTGCAGCATTAAACTCAACCCAAATTGCCGCATTGCCTGCAAATGCGATTGCGGCGTTAAATCCAGCTGCAATGCCCAGTTTGAATTTGCAAGCGTTATCTATTTCGCAAATTAACGCGATGCTACCTGAGCAGTTTGCCAAAATGCAGTCTAAACAAGTCAGCGCACTAACGCCTACGCAACTTGGAACGTTGACAGCAGACCAATTTAGTAACTTATCCGCCGCTGCGTTGAAAGGGTTGAACACGTTAGCGATTCCAAATTTAGACAAAACGTCACTAATTCCAATTTTATCAACAGCGCAATTAACCTTGTTAAGTACGGCGCAAATGGAAGCCTTTACGCCTGACCAAGTCGATAGCATGAACGCCGAGCAGGCAAATTGGCTACTCAATCGTAAATATAGCTTACTCACACAAGGGACAAATGGTATTGAAACGTCACTTGTTGTGAATGCACCTAGTTCAACGGCAGCAGGTATTTTAGCTGGGACTGGAAATCAAACGATTACGGGCAGTTCTGTTAATGACACTATTGATGGCGGCTTAGGCGATGACGTAATTGTTGGCGGCAGCGGAAATGATATTTTGGCAGGCAATTATGGCAACGACACACTAACAGGCGGCGCAGGCATTGATACGTTTATGGTGAATGCAGGGCAAGACACAATTACAGATTTAGGTCTAAATAGTGAAGCAGATGTTGTGCAAATTGCATTAGGGGCGAGTGCGAGTATCACTGCTAATGGTGCATGGATGGCGACTTCGGCAAGTTTCAATAATGGCTCGGTAAGCATTATAACTGCTGGCACAGGCGCAATAAGCGTGGAATATGTTTTGGGCAGTGCTGGGTGGAATTTATCTACCACAAACGTTGATGGCTCAAGTTTAACAGGTTCTATTTTTGCCGATACGTTAACAGGTAATTCAGGCAATGATTCTCTAAATGGTGGCGGTGGCAGTGATTACCTTATTGGCGGGTTAGGTAATGACACACTTGTTGCAGGAACGGGTTCAGATACGCTTATCGGCGGCGAAGGAAATGATATTTTTGTTTTAGCGACAAATTCGTTTATTGGCAGCGTGGACTTAGTTGTGGGTTCTTTTTATGCAACACCTGTCGATAAAATTGACACCTCCGCAATAGTGACGAATGTTATCGATACTCAAATAACGTTGCAGGCTTCAACAGATTTAAATGTTGCCACGGTGAATGCGTTATTTACCTCTACATTTACGAATAAATTCGTATCGGGAACGGTTAGTGCGGGCATTTTTTCAACAGCAGATAACAAAACATTCATTGCTGTTGATGCTGATGGGTCGGGCTTTTTTACTTCAGGTGATTATTTGATTGAAGTAACAGGTTCTGTTTTATCTGGCGTGACAGCAAGTACATTCATTTAGTTTATTTACGAAAGCATGATTGGTCATTATCTATGGCATGTCATTTGCTGAAGTCAAAAATAAAATGAAATTTTAAAATGTTCGCAGGTCTACCATGCTCAAAAATCTTACTGTTAAAGCTAAATTGTTATTTCTGATAGGTTTGATGTCCGTCATTATGTTGACGCTCACGGGAGTGAATCTTTATGCACTCAATAAAACTAATCAAGGATTGCAAACGATTTATGCAGATAGAACGTTACCGCTTGCGGATCTTTCTGAAATCAAAACGATACTGTTGCATGAGCGCACAGCGATTGTGACAGGATTTGCTTTTCCAGAGGAAATGTCAGGACAACATAAAAAAATTGAAGCAAATATCGCCGCAATAGCAAAGTTGTGGGACGCATACATGTTGACTTACTTAACCCCTGAAGAAAAAATTCTTGCAGAAAAGTTTCAGAGTGTTCGCAAGTCTTTTGAAAATAGCTTAGTAAAGGCAATGGAAATGCAGCGTGAAGGCAAAGTAGATGACGCTAGAAAATTCTATTTTGAAACCGTCCGATCTTTGTACACACCTGCAGCGGAAGGCATTGACGCATTAGTGCAGTTACAAAAAAACGTTGCAAAAGAAGAGTTTAATGTATCACAAAGTCGTTTTCATTTCATGTTAATCGGTTCAATCGTGCTACAACTTTTCGGTATTGCCATTTCTTTATTTTTTGGCTTACGCATTGTTAGTCGATTATTAGCAGAATTAGGCGGTGAACCTAGTTATGCGGCTGAAATTGTAAGAAAAATTGCTCATGGTGAATTATCAACCCATGTTGTGATAGAAAAAGACGACAAAAGCAGTTTGCTTTATTCGATTGATACCATGCGTCAAACATTATCAAACATTATCACTAGCACAAGTGTTGTGATGAAAGATGTATCGCTTGGCGAATTAGGCACACAATTGGAAGTGGTAGTAGAAGGTGATTTCATTCAGCTAAAACAAAGTATCAATGAAACCATTGTTCAATTGCGAGTCACGTTATTTGCACTTAATGATGTGATGTATGCCATTTATAACGCGGATTTTTCTAAAGTCATTTCAGGGCATGTTCATGGTAAATTCCAAGAAACGCTTGATAAAGCAATTCAATCACAAGGCGCATTGCGTGAAATGCTAAAAGACGTTGGGCAGGTCATGGAACATGTTGCTGTGGGTGACATCAATCATCGAATAACCGCTGAAGGTCGTGGCGAATTATTGGCGTTGAAAAATAATATCAATAACACCTTAATTGCCTTAGAAAGTTTAAATGAAATTGAAGGTGTCGTTGCAGCTCTTGCACATGGCGATTTAACTCGAACTATTACAACGCAATATCCTGGTGTTTTTGGCAACGTTACGACAAGTTTGAACAATACCGTTGATAATTTAAAATCGTTAATCGGTGAAATTAAAACTAGCAGTGAAATTATTGCGTCAGCGGCAAATGAAATTTCTGCTGGAAATAATGATTTGTCTCATCGGACAGAAGAACAAGCGGCAAGTTTGCAAGAAACCGCATCCAGCATGGAAGAATTAAGTGCGACGGTTCAACAAAATACTTCCAATGCCAAATACGCAAATGAGTTAGCCGTTGGTGCCGCTAAAACCGCGAAAAAAGGGGTTGCAGTTGTTGATGAAGTGGTTGAGACAATGGCAAATATCAACGAATCGTCACATCAAATTGTTGATATTATTAGCGTTATTGATGACATTGCATTCCAAACAAACATTTTGGCATTAAATGCCGCTGTTGAAGCAGCGCGTGCAGGTGATCAAGGCAAGGGTTTTGCTGTTGTTGCGGTCGAAGTTCGTAATTTAGCACAACGCGCAGCGAGTGCAGCGGGCGAAATTAAACGCTTGATTAGTGATTCCGTTGATAGAATTTCAGGTGGCGGCAAACAAGTTGAACAAGCGGGTAAAACAATGGAAGACATTGTGGGCGCGATTGAAAACGTCACTCAAATTATGTCTGATATTACAAAGGCTTCTGATGAACAAAATTATGGTATTGAACAAATTCATCAGGCAGTAACGAAAATGGATGAAGTGACACACCAAAATGCAGCGTTAGTTGAAGAAGCAGCCGCTGCCGCTGAATCATTAAGTGATCAAACGCGCAGTTTGGCACTTGAAATGGCAAATTTCAAAATCAAATAAAAATTTTTTATCAAATCAGTTTGAGCGGTAAGTTAAATTTTTCAGTACATGGTTTTTGCAATTCACTGAAAAATCTCTATAATTACCGCTCTTTTACCGAGCATTTCGCTCCTCCTTGCTTTACCATTTTGAATATGTGTGATGGAAGGCTTAACCCACAAGGAAACACAATGCGTCATTACGAAATTGTCTTTTTAGTACACCCTGATCAAAGCAGCCAAGTGCCTGCAATGATTGATCGTTATAAATCAATTATTGAAGCTACTTCAGGAAAAATTCACCGTTTAGAAGATTGGGGTCGTCGTCAATTAGCGTACCCAATCAAAAAACTTCACAAAGCTCACTACGTTTTAATGAACGTTGAATGTGATCAAGTTGCGTTAAATGAACTTGAAACAGGATTCCGTTTTAACGATGCGATTTTGCGTAATTTAATTTTAGTGCAAGAAGAAGCAATTACTGAGCCTTCAATCATTTCGACAACAACGGCTGAAGAAGCAAAAGCGGCTGAATTACGCGCAAAAGATGCTGCGGCTCGTGAAGCTGCCGCTGCGTTAGCTGCTGCTGAAATCGAAGATGATGCAGACGAAGACTTTGATGCTGATGATTCAGCAGAATAATTTATTTCACTATTCACTACGGAATTAAACATGGCACGCAACATTAGACGCAAAAAATTCTGCTCTTTCACAGCAGAAAACAGTGTTCAAATTGATTATAAAGATTTGGCTTTACTCGGTGATTACATTACTGAAACAGGTAAAATCGTCCCAAGTCGTATCACAGGTACTCCTGCGAAATATCAAAGACAAATTTGTACTGCAATTAAACGCGCACGTTATATCGCGTTATTGCCTTACTGCGACGCACACGAATAAATCATAATCTGATGGGATTCTTAGCAACTCAAATAATGCGTGGACGCTGGCAAGCCTCTGGGATTGCTATTGGTTTAGCATTTTTGTCGTTGTTTATGCCGCCCATTAGTATTGTTAGCTCTGCGGCGGTCGCGTTAGTTACGCTACGCCTTGGAGCTTATGAAGGTTTAACGGTTTTCGGTATTTCTCTTGCAACACTCGGAACGCTTGGCGTAGTTTCAGGCAATGTTGAATTTGCACTGCTTTACGGCGTTGTTTTATGGTTGCCGATTTGGGTTCTTGCCATTTTATTGCGAGCAGGTCGCCAATTAGCGTTAGCGATTGAAAGTGCCGTATTACTAGGCGGCGCAGGTATTGTGAGTTTTTCTTTGCTCAAACCCAATTCGAGCGAAATGTGGAAAAACTTATTGATGCAAATGTCTCCGCCTAATGCGGCGTTAGACGTACAGCCGCAAATTGAAATTCTCGCACAGTACATGACGGGAATTATCGCAGCGGGTACGATTTTTGGCTGGATATTTGCCTTATTTCTGGCTCGTTGGTGGCAAGCACAACTTTATAATCCCGATGGTTTTAGAACCGAATACTTAGGACTATCAACGTCCAAACGTTTCGCGTTAGGTAGTTTGAGTTTAATTGCCATAGCGGCATTAAGTTCAGGCGGAATTGCAGAGTTAGCGACAAATTTAAGCATTTTAGTGGTTGTACTTTATGTCTTTGTTGGCACGTCTGTTTGCCACAGTTTGCTTACACCGCTAAATCAAGGTCGTTATTTGGTGATTGGTTTTTACGTTACAGTGTTTTTAATTCCTCACTTGCTAATTCCAGTTGCAACTATCGGTGTTGTCGATGCGTGGTTTAACTTACGCCACAAGCTCAAAATCAAATAACCGAAGACTGTTAAACCAAACAAATACAAGTGCGTCGAAGTGACGCAAAATCTTATACAAAAACCACGAGGATGGTCACAATGGAAATTATTCTTCTTGAGAAAATTGCAAATTTAGGCAGTTTGGGCGACAAAGTTAGCGTAAAAAATGGTTACGCACGAAACTTTTTAATCCCACAAAATAAAGCAGTTGTTGCAACAGCGAAAAAAATTGAAGAATTTGAAGCACGTCGCGCTGAATTAGAAAAAGCCGCTGCGGCAAAATTAGCGGCTGCACAAGCTCGCGCTGAAGCGTTAAGCAAATTGCATATTGCAATTGCTCACAAAGCAGGCGACGAAGGTCGTTTATTTGGTTCAGTTGGCACACATGCGATTGCCGATGCAATCACAGCTGCTGGCGTTGCTGTTGATAAAAGTGAAATTCGTTTGCCGCACGGCACGATTCGTCACTTAGGTGATTTTGAAGTTCATGTACATTTGCACGCTGACGTTAATGCGGTTTGTGCAGTTAAAATCACTGCTGAGGCGTAATTTACGACTCGGAAGGCGCAAAGTAACACTTTGCGCCTGACATTTTATGCGATATTTTTATTCGTTCCTTTTCTATAGCGCAATTCCTCTTATCATTTCACGTCTTTTATGGCGTAGTCTTAAAAATCCCGCTTATCGCCACCGCATTTTTGAACGCTTTGGCTTTTATCAAAAAAATTATTTTCAAAATGTAATTTGGTTTCACGCCGTTTCAGTTGGAGAAAGTGAAGCTCTTTTCCCGTTAATTCGCTTGATTCAAACGCGCCATCCACAACTTCAAATTCTAATTACCACAACAACACCAACAGGTTCTGCAAGAGTTAGAGCCGTTCTAGGTGATAGCGTGCAACACGTTTATTTACCTTATGATTTACCTGATGTTGTTGCGCGATTTTTGAATGCTTTTAAACCTAAAATAGCGGTCATCGTCGAAACCGAAATCTGGGCAAATCTTTATCACGCTTGTGCTAAAAAGCAGATTCCGTTGTATTTAATCAATGCTCGTTTATCTGAAAAATCGGTGCGAGGTTATCAAAAAATTCCTGCATTAGTTTTGCCTGCGTTAACGGCGATTACGAAAATTGCCACGCAAACGGAAGCGGATAAACCCCGTTTTATTCAAATAGGGGCAAAGTCTGAAAACGTTCAAAATTTAGGCAATATAAAATTTGACGTAACCATTGCAGATGAGGTTTTGTCGCAAGGTCAGCGTTTAAAAAATCAGCTTTGTAAACATCGTTTTGTTTTTTTAGCGGCAAGTACGCATGAGGGCGAAGAAATTTTATTACTCAATGCGTATAAAAATTTAAAAAAGCAGATTCCCGAATTATTGTTAGCCATTGCGCCACGTCATCCTGAACGATTTAACCACGTTGAAAATTTAGCAAATCAAGCGAATTTGAAAACAATCACCCGCACGTCAAACCAAATTTGCCAGCCTGATACAGATGTATTTTTGATTGATACGCTTGGTGAATTGAAATTATTTTACGCAACAGCAGATTTGGCATTTGTAGGCGGAAGTTTTGTGCCAATTGGTGGGCATAATGTGTTAGAACCCGCCGCTGTTGGCGTGCCAGTTTTATTCGGTTTAGAAATGCAAAATTTCGCCTTTATTGCAGAAAAAATGCTTGCTGAAAATGCTGCCATTCAATGTGAAAATGTCGAAAAATTAGAATCTGCAATTCTTGAACTTTATCACCAGCCCGAATTACGAAATTTACTAGTTTCAAATGCAAAACATTTTATTGCTCAAAATCAAGGCGCGACGGAGAGAATTTATGAATTATTATTTTCTCAAATAAATACTGCGACAAAATGACGCGCGACACATTGTCGCGCGACGATTTGTCACATTTTCAAACAGTTAAATCACGATTAGACTATTTCCAACTTATGAGTTTGTCGGCTCGTAAGGCTTCACACAAGGTCAGTATTTTAACTGGGAGAAAACAATGCCAAATTTGAATAAAACACAAAAACGCACCGCTATTTTTATTGCGGCTATTTCTGCATTAGTTGCCGTGATGGCACTTCAGACGACCAATGCACAGAGTTCGTCAGAGAGCAAAACGATGGCATGGTATGTTGCCAATATCAAAGATGCAGAAGCTAAAAATAAAGAATGCCGCGCAGATCCAAGTAATGTTGAATTGCAAAACACATCTGAATGCGTGAATGCGTTGCAAGCCTTAGAGCTTCGTTTTGCTGTGAAACGCTAACAAATCGTTGCCGTTGAAAAATTGACTGTTTTTCAACGGCATTTTCTTTGGTTTTCAATTCGGTAAATTGCCGCAAATATGTTATCTTTTTGGCAACAACATACTTTTAACCCGCCAAAAATGTCCAAATACATCACCAAAAAACCGCACCAACAAGAAGACGACGATTACGAATATGAATACGACGATGAAGGAAATATCGTTTATTACGCCGTCCGACCGAATAAAACTCAAATCAAAAAAGAAATTGCGTTACTCAATGCACTGGGTGAAGAAATTTCAACATTGCAATCAACGCAAATTACCTCATTAGGCTTGCCCGAAAAATTAGAAAATGCGATTCGTGAAATTGCCAAGATGCCGCATAAAAGCGCACGCAAACGGCAATTAAAATTCATTGCACAACAGTTTTACAAAATGGAAAGTGAAGTCGAACCCATTTTTGAAAAAGTTGCCAAATTTAAAAATAAAAGTTCACACGCCGTGCGTGAACATCATTTGATTGAAAAATGGCGTGACCGTTTATTAAAAGAAGGGCAGAGCGCATTAACCGAATTATTAGACGAATATCCGCACGCTGATTCACAACATTTACGCCAGTTAATGCGGAATGCACAGAAAGAATTTGGGGCAGGCAAGCCACCTAAATCCTCACGTTTGATTTATCGTGAACTTAAAGCCTTGTTTGAAATTGAAGAAGAATTTGACGAGGACGATTTTCAAAATCATGTAACGGAAGACAAAGACGACTTTGATGAAGATTTCGATGATTTTGAAGATGAAGACGACGATTAAATAAATTCTTGTAATACGCTGTCTAAAAAATCCCAACCTTTTTCGCTACAACGATAATTTCCATTTCGTTCCAAAATCAAACCTGCTTGCACACATTTTGTTAAAGCAGGTTCGAGCGTTTTCGCATTCAAGCCTGTTGCATTTTCATAATGTGTGAACGAAAAACCTGTTTTTAAACGCAATTGGTTCATTACAAATTCAAGCGGAATTTCTGCTTGCTCAATCACGTTTTCAATGGTTTCAAATTCGTTTTCGTAACGGTCAGGATGTTTATGTTTTTGCGTACGAATCATTTTTGACGGCAAACGAATTTTTCCGTGTGCGCCTGCACCAATGCCTAAATAATCACCAAATTGCCAATAATTTAAATTATGTCGGCATTGTCTCCCTGCCAAACTGTACGCAGACACTTCATATTGCGCGTAGTCGTGCTTTGCGAGAATACTCTGGCAATGTTGTTGGATATTAAAAATCAACTCATCAGAAGGCAAAACAGGCGGATAACGGTAAAAATAAGTATTTGGTTCAAGCGTGAGTTGGTAAAACGACAAATGTGTCGGTTCCAGCGCAATCGCGGTGCGAATATCCTTTTCAGTATGTGCGAGCGTGGATTTTGGCAAACCAAACATCAAATCTAAATTGAAATTTTCAAAACCAACTTTGTGCGCCATTTCAGCCGCCAAAATTGCTTCTTTGCCCGAATGCACGCGCCCTAATTCTTGCAAAAGCGATTCATCAAAACTCTGTACTCCAATCGACAAGCGATTGATTCCAATTTCACGGAATTCTGCAAATTTTTCAAATTCAAATGTACTGGGATTGGCTTCTAAGGTGATTTCAATATCTGAAACGAAGGGGATTTGCGCCTTGATACCTCGCAATAATTTATCAAGCGCGTCGGGAGAAAATAAACTCGGTGTTCCGCCACCAATAAAAATACTGTGCAACGGACGGTCGATTTGATAACGCGCTACGTCTCTGGCTAAATCAGCAAGTAGTAAATCAACGTAGCGATTTTCAGGAAGTTTGTCTTTAACAGCGTGCGAATTAAAATCGCAATACGGGCATTTTTTCAAACACCACGGAATGTGAACGTATAAACTCAGTGGCAACATTAAAATTTAACGCACCAACGCGCTTGATAATCTTCGATTGCAGCAAGTTGCGCGAGTTCACCTTTCGATTTTAAATAATCCATGATATGTGTGACGTTAATAATTGCCGTTACAGGCAAACCAAAACGCGTATTTACTTCTTGAATAGCGGTGGTTTCGCCTTGTCCTTTTTCTTGACGGTCAAGCGCGATTAAAACAGCAGCAGGTGTAGCATTTGCTGCGTTAATAATTTCAACCGATTCACGCACTGATGTGCCAGCGGTAATCACGTCGTCAATGATTAACACACGACCATTGAGCGGCGCACCGACTAACAAGCCTCCTTCACCGTGATCTTTGGCTTCTTTACGATTGAATGCAAACGGCATATCACCGCCTGTGATTTCTGCGTAAGCCATCGCGGTGGCAACGGCGAGCGGAATGCCTTTATAAGCTGGGCCATAAAAAATATCGACTTCAATTTTCGCAGCGATTAAGGCTTGAGCATAAAATTTACCTAATTTTTGCAACTGTGCGCCTGTATTAAACAAACCTGTATTGAAAAAATAAGGGCTAATTCGCCCCGATTTCAATTCAAATTCGCCAAACTTTAAAACATCGCAAGCCAGCGCGTATTCAATAAATTCATGTTGATAAGAGTGCATTTTAAAATCTCGTTTAAGTAAAAAAGGTCATTGCTTCGTAAATGCGCTCTTGCGCTTTGTGCAGGATATTTAGCGAAAAATCACCGCTTAATTTTCCTTCATTGAGTTTAACGTAAGCAGGAATTGTGTTTAAAAACGGCAAATACTTTGCTTTTTTTGAACCAAAATGGCTGTGCAGTTTTGCCAAAATGACAATATCAATGAGCGTTAACTTTTCTTCGCCACTTTCGTAAAACCAATCTTCGGCAAATCTAGGGATATTCACTAACTCAGGTGGAAAATGCAAATTGTGCAACATTAACGTGCCAACAGAGGGACTTAAAAAAGGCATTGCGGCTTTTAATTCGCGCATATCAGGGGGTGTGTTTAGCTGTTCAGCAAAATTAAACACAGGTACTTTACCAATATCACAAATCAAGCCTGCAAGCAGCGCATCTTCTGGACTGACGGTTTTACTTTCTTTTGCCAAAATAAAACACAAACTCGATAAATAAATACTGTTGCGCCAATTTGCTTCCATCAACGTTTTTAATTGATGATTTTGGCAATGAAATAATTGTTTAACGCTAATCCCCATCACCACACGGCGTGTACCATCAAGACCTAAACGAATTACGGCATTATGGCAATTAGTAATCGGCACTTCGGCGGCATAAAAAACGCTGTTAGCGACTTTTATCAATTTCGCCACAATCGCTGCGTCAAACTGCACGATATTTACAATCTCTGCAATCGTTACCTCAGGTTCTTCAACCGCTTTTTTAAGGCGTAAAGCCACTTGCGGTAAACTCGGCAAGCTCAATTTATTGTCTTGATAAGCGTGAGCGAAATCGGCATAAAAACGATTATTGGGTAATGAACGCGGCAGACCACTTTTTACAAATTCAGTCCCAGCGGTGTAGCGATATTTTTGTTGGCTTAACCGTTGTAAAAAGACACGAGATACGGCGAGTATAATGCTCGGAGCCGTTGTAATCGCCGTTGCGCCACACAAATAACCCGAATTCAAAGGCATGAGAGCTTGTGCGGTAACGGAAGTCACGGGATAAGGAACAA
>JAQTXN010000063.1 GCA_028688755.1 Methylococcales bacterium
GCGACTACAACAGGCGATGTTACAACAGGTGAAGTTGCAACGATTGGTGCGGCTTGTTCTGCCGCTTTTAACGTCGCCATTTCTAAATCTTTATCGGCAATTGCTTTTTGCATGGCAGCGAGTTGTTTTTCCAATTCAGCGAAACGTTGTTGCGTTTCATCAGAAAGTTTTTGCTCGGTAATCTTTTTATCTACTGCCTGTGTTTTTGGCTCTTTGCTCGCTAGATTTTCATCAGAAACAGCAGGCTTATCTTTGACTGGTTTAGCGATTTTTTTAATGGGGGGACGTTTTTGAACCGTTTTCTCAACAGCAATGAACAATTCAGGCGATTCGCTAACACTCGGAATTTTTAACGTTTTATTCGGCAGCAACGTGTGTTCATTACTGTTTTGAAACGCATCAGGATTAGCAACAAAAATGGCTGCCACCATGCGATGCACAGACACATTATTTTGTTTATTAAATTGCGCGGCAATTTTCCAAAGCGTTTCGTTTTCGTGAGTGAGATAAGTGCCAGAAGTTTGACTTGCAGGTGGCGTAACAAAGTGTAATGGGTCAGACGATTGCGTCGTGACAGGCGTGGGATTAGTTGCTTGATAAGCCGATGGTGGGTCAATTAAAACCGTAAATTCACGATATAAATTGCCTTTCGCAGATTTTACTTCAATTAAAAAGTCTAAAAATGGCTCTTTTAACACTTCGCTCGATGACAATTCAATCACGGATTTGCCATTTTTTTGAACGATTTTAAATTTAATTTTCGATAAAAATAACGACCAAGGAATGCCAGCTTCGTCAAATTTCTCATTCGGTGCTAAATTCACTTTAAAGTCATTTGCATTTTCGCCGTCAGCCAAAACCAAACCAATTTCTGCTTGCAGGTTTTGATTTAACGCCGATTTCAACTTCATTTCGCCAATGCCCAACGCGTAACCTGATGAACTCACTAAAAGTGAGGCAGCGGCTAAAGTCGTTGTCAAAAAACGTACGTTATTTTTTTTCATAATGTGAGCTTAAACATTGTTAGCGTGAACTAAAAATCAGCCATTCAACTGATGTAATGCAAAAGTCTCAGCAATATAAATGCCAGAAAATAATTCTTTTAAACTTCAATTAGTTAAAAAATAATCGCCAAAAAACTGACAAAAAAATTTAAAAAAACTAATAACCTGCCGCGTCGAGTTCTAATTCTTGCAACGATGTATCCAAACGATACACGGTTGTTGACACAGAGCCATCTTCATATAAATCTAAAATGCGATACCCCGCTGGTGTTCTATCCATGCTGAAATGCTCGCTATTTGGCGTGAATTGAAAACACGTTGATGGCGTACCCAACACCAAAACATCACCAAATTGTTTGTTTAATTCTTGATGAATGTGACCCGTGGTAATCACTTTTACATTTTTATGCCTTGCTACAATTTCTAAAAACTCGTCGCTATTTTGAATCGTCATCGTGTCAAGCCACGCACTTTCCGTCGGCAAACAATTGTGATGCACCGCAATCAGCGTGAATAAATCTGTATTTTCGCTTAATGCCTTTTCTAAAAAATTTAATTCACTTTGCGCTAAATGACCTTTTTCACTACCCAAAATTTGGCTGTTAAGCATCACAATTTGCCAGTTGCCAAAAATCGTTTGTTTTTCACAAGTCACTTTTTGCGTATTAAAAATTTTCTGCATCAACGCAAAATCATCGTGATTTCCCGCTAAACAACGTGTTGGTACATCATATTGCTGCACTTTTTGCAAAATTCGCATGTAACTTTTTTCGCAAGGCGATTGCGCCAAATCACCGCTAAGAAGTAATAAATCGTAATTTTTATGTTGTGTAAAAGCATGATGCAAAACGGCGTGAAAATAAGATTCTGTGGCTACGCCGAGTAATTTATCTTCGGGTGTAGGCAAAACGTGTAAATCAGAAAGTTGTAAAACAGACAAATGGGGAATGTTCATTTAACAATTACTCAATGTTTTTAAAAAGAATTTTAGAATTTCGTTTTGGATTATAAAGAACCTTTAGCGCATCGGGGATATTTTCAATTTCACACGGTTCAAAACCACGTTCGACAAACCATTGCACCGTTTGTGTTGATAACACAAAAACTTTTTTGACATGACTTTGTTTGGCTTTTTCTAACGCGCGAGTAAAAAGGCGTTGACCGCGTGCGCCACCACGATAATCGGAATGCACCGCAAGACACGCTAATACGGCAAATTCACCAAGATGCAACGCCGCACAACCGATAATTAACCCGTCTCGTTCAATGACAAAATAATCAGCAATTTCCATTTCGATTTTTTCGCGGGAACGTTTTGCCAAAATGCCTTGTTGTTCAAGCGGTTTTATCAATTCTAAAATGCCACCGATGTCGTTTAATGTTGCGCTACGGCACGTTTCATAAGGTGCGGTGCTAATTAACGTTCCAACCCCGTCACGAGTAAAAAGTTCTTGCAACAATGCCCCATCGATGTGGCGATTGATTAAATGCACACGCGAAATACCCGCTTCGCAACTTTCGATTGCCGCATTAAATACGCCTCTTTGAAGTGGGACGGGCGGGATGTGCTTTAATTCATCGGTTGTGAGTTGAGCAATCAAATCGCCCTTTTCATCAAGGCAACTTTGCTCAGTTAAAAAAATCAATTTATCGGCATTGAGCGCAATCGCCACAGCCGTTGCCACTTGCTCGGCAGACAAATTAAATACATCGCCGCTGGGCGAATAGCCAACTGGCGAAATTAACACCAAAGTATGTTGAGCAAGTTGGTTATGAATTGCCGCGCTGTTGATGCGCCGAACGGCACCTGTATTCGCATAATCGATACCATCAATCACGCCAATTGGTTTGGCAATCACAAAATTTCCCGAAGCCACTTTAAGCTCTGCATTTGCCATCGGCGAATTTAAAAGTCCCATTGAAAGCAAGGCTTCAATTTCAACCCGCACAAACCCCGCTGCCTCTTTGACACATTGCAATGCCACGTCATCCGTGATTCGCAAACCGTCATGAAAACGGGCAGGATGAGTTAAATTTTGCAACCTAGCATCGATTTGCGGGCGAATGCCGTGAACTAAAACCAACCGAATGCCCAAACTGGTTAGCAAGGCAAAATCGTGAATTAAGTTCTGAAAATTTTCATCTTGTAACGCTTCACCACCGAAATTGATGACGAACGTTTTATTTCGATGCGCTTGAATGTAAGGCGATGAACCGCGAAACCAGTGAACAAAATTATTTTTCATGTTTAAAAAATGCCTTCGCCGCATCAACGTCTAATTTAATCTGCGCCTGCAACTGTTCGAGTGAAGCAAAGCGCATTTCGTGACGCAACTTTTGTTTAAATTGCACGCTAACGTAACGACCGTAAATATCTTGATTAAAATCAAACAAATGCGTTTCTAAAATGACTTTATGTGAGCCTTCAATAGTCGGACGAATGCCCACATTGGCAACGCCCTCAAATTTTCGATTATCGATGCCCGTCATCGTTACCGCAAACACACCGCGAATAGGCGTATTTCGGCGCAAGAGTTTGATATTTGCCGTCGGAAATCCGAGCGTTCGCCCTAGTTTATCGCCTTGTGCGACACGTCCACAAATCGAATAATCTTGACCTAAAAATTGCTTTGCTTGCGTTAAATCATCAGCATTCAACGCATCACGAATGCGCGTGCTACTCACTCGCAAATCACCTAAACGATAAGAAGTCGATTTTTCAATCGTAAAACCGAGCTGTGTACCCTGCTCTTTTAGCAAATTAAAATTGCCGCGTCGCGCTTTACCAAAGTGAAAATCGTCGCCAATCACTAAATGCTTTACGTTTAATTTTTTTACTAAAATAGCGTCGATAAATTCTTCAGGTTCGTAATTTGCTAGCATGCGATTGAAACGAACAATCACTACGTTATCAATCGGTAATTCATTTAACGCGAGTATTTTTTCACGCAAGCGCATTAAGCGTGACGGTGCGTTGTCGGCTAAAAAGTATTCAAGCGGTTGCGGTTCAAACAGCATAATAGCGGTCGGTAAATTCAATTCTCGCCCACGCATTGCTAAATTTTCAATGACTGCACGATGTCCTAAATGCACGCCGTCAAAATTACCAATTGTCAAAATGCAACCCTTTGGAAAGGCTGGTAAATTTGAAAAACCTCGAATTAAACGCATTATTATTTAATTGTTAAGAAAGTGGAGTTAAAAAAAAACCCTGTGAGCATGAAGCTCACAGGGTTTTTAACAGCATTCAATGAATGAATTATTTCAACATTGATTTTTTGAACAAGCTGTCCAATTTGCTGTTTGTGTCTTGTGCATATTGAGCTGCACGGTTTGCAGCTGATTCAGCAGCAGCAGCGCGTGAAGCAGCGTCAGCAGCAGCATTTTGTGCGCTGTGAGCGTCAGCAGATGCTTGAGCAACAGATGTTTTCAATGTGTCGATTTGTGATTGTAAGTGAGTGATGTCGTCTGTGCTTGCACAACCAACAACAACGCTAGCTACTAAAGCAACCATTGATAATTTAATGAATTTTTTCATGATATTTACCTTTTAATTAAAGAGAGTTTTAACGAGAATTTTTACTACAAAAACAACCTATAACGACTTATAGTTAAGCGTAATTCTAACTAGATAACGTCACATTTTCCAGTTTTATTTTATTTTAACAACGGTTCCCGTATCAACGAGTTGACTTAAATGGTCAATTTGCGTGTTAGTTAAAGCAATACAGCCATGTGTCCAATCAAACACTTCATGAATTCGCGCATCTCCGCTACCTAACCCATGAATACCAATTTGCCCACCGAGCGGGGTGTCTTGTGGTGGAATTTGCCCCAAAGCATGAGCCTTCGCAATACGCTGATATTGCCGCTCATCAATAATACCCTTTTGAAACGCATTTTCAGCATCTTGCACCGATGGATACGTTAAACCCAAAAAGCGTTTGAACATGCTTTTATCACCAATCCAGCCAATTTTATATTCGCCATGCGGTGTGATATTGTCGCCCCGATGCGTTTTCAAACCCGCACCACCGCGACCGATTGCAACGTGTTCAAGCGTTTCAACCGTTTGTTCGCCTTTTTTGACTTCGATTTTTTTTGCTTTCGTATCAACCAGCAACCACACATCATTTGGATGGACGGATTCAGTTGCCGCCATGACAGACGACGTGGCAAATAAACTAATTAACAATAATAAATAAGCGCGTAACATATTTCCTCTACACTTTAAAAACGTTTTGGTGTACTTTTTAACCAGCAACACCCATACCAACTTTTCGAGGATTATTATGCACATAAAAACGATTGTTACTCAAACTTATCAAGACCAAAATCCTGGTACCTCGGGATTGCGTAAAAAGGTTCGCGTGTTCAAACAGCGGCATTATTTGGAAAATTTTGTGCAATCAATCTTTGATGTGTTGCCTGATTTTCAAGGTAAATCGCTGGTCATCGGCGGCGATGGTCGTTATTTCAACCGCGAAGCAATTCAAATTATTATCAAAATCGCTGCGGCAAACGGTTTTGGTGAACTCATTATTGGGCAAAATGGCATTCTTTCAACGCCAGCCGCATCGCACATTATTCGCAAATACGGCGCATTTGGTGGGTTGATTTTGTCTGCAAGCCACAATCCCGCAGGCGAAACCGAAGATTTTGGCATCAAATACAACGTCAGCAACGGCGGCCCTGCACCTGAAAAAGACACACTCGCTTTTTTTTCGTGTAGCAAAGAAATTGAAAGCTACAAACTCGCGGATTTGCCTGACATCAATTTAGACGAAATTGGCACGCAGGACATTGACGGCTTGAAAATTACGATTATCGATTCGGTCGAAGATTACGCCCAGTTGATGAAATCAATTTTTGATTTCGATTTACTCAAACAAAGCATTCAAAACGGTTTTATTACGCTTACTTTTGATGCGATGAGCGCGGTGACAGGCAATTACGCGAAACGCATTCTGGTTGATATGCTTGGTGCGCCTGCTGATTCGGTGCGAAATGGTACGCCTCTTGAAGATTTTGGTGGGCATCATCCCGACCCAAATTTAATTCATGCACACGAACTTGCCGATTTTATGTTTAGCGAAAATGCCACGACATTTGGCGCAGCGTCAGACGGTGACGGCGATAGAAATATGATTATGGGCAAAGGTATTTTTGTAACGCCCAGCGACAGCCTTGCAATTTTGGCAGCAAACGCAACGTTAATTCCTGCTTATAAAGACGGTCTAAAAGGTGTGGCGCGTTCGATGCCAACCAGTCAAGCGGTTGATAGAGTGGCAGCAAGCCACAACATTCCTTGCTACGAAACGCCAACAGGTTGGAAATTTTTTGGCAATTTGCTTGATGCCGACAAAATTACGCTGTGCGGTGAAGAAAGTTTCGGTACGGGTTCGCAACACGTTCGTGAAAAAGACGGACTTTGGGCGGTGTTGTTTTGGCTCAATTTAATTGCTCGTCGTCGTCAAAGCGTTGCCGACATTGTGCATGAACATTGGCAAAAATTTGGACGCGATATTTACAGTCGTCATGATTACGAAGCGGTTGATTCAAATATCGCAAACGAAATCATGACCAGTTTGCGTGAACAAATTACCACGCTGGCAGGACAACAATTTGGTGATTACGTTGTGAAATACGCCGATGAGTTTTGTTATCACGATTCTGTCGATGGCTCAACGAGTGCAAATCAAGGCTTTAGAATTGGTTTTGAAAATGGTTCACGCATCGTATTTCGTTTATCTGGCACGGGAACGGTTGGCGCAACATTACGCATTTACATTGAACGTTTTGAACCTGATGCGGATAAACACAATCAAGACCCACAAGTTGCGCTGGCGGAATTGATTGAACTCGCCGAAAAATTCTGTGGCGTAAAATCGCGCACAGGTCGCACTGCACCGACGGTGATTACTTGAAACAGGTTGCCATTATTGGTGCGGGCGCGGCGGGGTTGATGGCAGCAGAAATGCTGTCACAAGCCGCCGATGTTCGCGTCACGGTTTATGATTCAATGCCGTCAACGGGGCGCAAATTCTTAATGGCTGGCAAAGGCGGAATGAACATTTCGCACGCTGAGAATTTTGAAAAATTTGTCACCCGCTACGGCACAAAACAAGCGCAACTTGAACCATTTTTAACCGCCTTCACGCCAACCGATTTACGCGCATTTTTGTCAGAATTGGGCATTGAAACGTTTGTTGGCACATCGGGGCGGATTTTCCCAAAAGAAATGAAAGCTGCACCATTGCTTCGTGCATGGCTGCATCGTTTGCGCTCACGCGGTGTGCAATTTGCAATGCGTCATCGTTGGCTAGGTTGGCAAAATCACGACACGCAAAAATTGATTTTCGACACGCCGACGGGTGAAAAAATCGTCACCGCAGACGTGGTGATTTTGGCGTTAGGCGGTGCAAGTTGGGCAAAACTCGGTTCAACAGGTGCGTGGGTAGACATTTTACAAGCCGAAGGCGTACAAGTCGAAACCTTGAAACCAAGCAATTGCGGTTTTGATGTTGAATTTGGCGAATTTTTTAAAAATCGGTTTGCCTTTCAGCCGCTCAAAAATGTCAGTTTGAAAGTCGGTAATTTTTCACAAAAAGGCGACTTGATGCTCACCGAAAATGGCGTAGAAGGTGGTTTGATTTACGCGGCTTCTGCATTATTGCGTGATGAAATCGAGAAAAATGGTACGGCAACCTTTTACCTCGATTTATTTCCCGATAAAACACACGGGCAACTTTTGCAAAAATTGAGCAAACCTCGCAGCAAATTATCGAACGCACAATTTTGGCGCAAACAAATCGGTTTAGAAGGCGTGAAAGCGGGATTGGTACGCGAATTTTTATCCGCTGAGTTTTTGAATTCACCTGAAAAAGTAACTGACATGTTGAAAAATTTGCCACTCACTGCCATCGCGCCACGTCCAATTGATGAAGCCATTAGCAGTGCAGGTGGTGTGAATTTTTCAGAACTTTCACCTGATTTGATGCTCAAAAAATTGCCCAACGTTTTTTGTGCGGGGGAAATGCTCGATTGGGAAGCCCCGACAGGCGGTTATTTGCTCACCGCCTGTTTAGCAACAGGGAGAGCTGCGGGGCTTGTGGTGTTGTCGCACTGAAAGATTAACCAATTACATTTGGTAAAAAATTCGTCGCATTCCACGTTGCTCCCGTGTTATTCGTTCCCGTCAACACGGCGACCAATGTTAAATCAGAGGCTTCCCATGTGCCGTTTGTGTGGGTATCTTGAGCAAAATAAACCTGCGTTTGGTCTGTTCCTTCAACCAAAATTACAGCTTTATCATTACCACCTGCTGTTTGAGCGGTCGTACTAAATGCTTTCGCTGACGAGCCAAAAATATCGCCAAAATTTGCCGCACTGTAATCTTTTGCAGCAATTGCAGTCCCAACCACATTTACGACGGTAATTGAATGGTTGTATGGTTGTCTAGGCGTTAAAATAGCCGAACCAGTCGCCGCTAAATCAGTATTAGAATCAATTGTTCCATCTGTGTTCACTGTTATGAGTGCAATGTTACCAGGATACCATGAGTACAAATTAAAGTGTGCTGTTGGATCAAACGCCGTCACGTCTAAAACGTCGCCACCAATACCTGAGACAAAATCAGTAATGGTGTCTTTGCCGTTAGTGGGCGCAGTAAGGAATTTGAACACATCAGAACCTAAGCCGCCTGTAATGGTATCTGAACCTGCGCCACCTGTAATAGTGTCAGTACTAGCACCACCAACAATGCTAAATTTACCATCAGTTTCGGCTGAACCATTAAAAGTTAAGGCATTTGTACCCGTCAACGCCGAGCCAATCACGTTTAAGGTATTACCTGCACCTATTGTTGCTGAAGCGATAGTGAGTGCATTATTTGCAACGTTAGCTAAATTGATTGTTACAGGGCTTTGTGTGAATACCGTGTTATCAAACGTAGTAGCAATGATTGCATCAGTTGGATTCAAAGTCGTCAAACTAGGAAGTAAAATTTTATTGCCTGCATTCCCCATTGCATCAGTCATAGATGCAATGTCACCAACTAAGCCTGTAATCGTTGTTACCGCTGTAGCATTGACAGGATTGAGCGATTTAGCATCCATCGCAATTAAAGCCGTTGCCGCTATTGACGTATCAGTGACAGTCAATGTTGCAGATGAATTCAATGCCGCCTCTAATGCTGTAAATTGAGCCGCCGTTAAACTAATTGAACCTGTAAGCCCGCCCGTCGAAACCTTTGATATGTTAGAAATCAAGTCTGTTATCTGCTGTGATGTTGCACCTGTTACATCAACTGTTGCACTTCCATTCGCCAAACCAGCGGCAGCAGTGAGGAAATTGGTAATGGTATAACTTAAAACAACTTCAAAATTATCAATTGAATCTAATCGACTTCCTTCATTTGCAAAATAGGGATACAAACCAGCAGAACTAGCGATATTACTGTTGGTCACAGCCATGGTTGTATGATAGCGAGAAGAACCCGCTACAGATGATGAGCTAGCGTCATAAATATCAAGCGTTAAATCAAATGTTGTACTGCTCGTTTCCCTCGCACTAAACACAACTTTATACCAAGCATTAGCTGATAATTGTGCATGATTCAGGTTTGTTGCATCAATTCCATCATTCAAAAAATTGCCACTACCACCGTGAAATGAAACACCTAAAAAGCTGTTGGCAACGGGTGACGCAGAACTTCCGATAACACCGTTATTTGTACTGCTATTGATGCTATTCGTACTAAACCCTAAAGCGGCATAACCACTATTGCCACTACCGTTGTAAATAAATGCCGAAACGGTGTACGTGTCATTATTAACAGTGACGGGGGCAGCTTGGTTGAGTGTCCAGATTTCATCTGATGGACTTGGAATTGTTACCTCACCATTTACACTTGACCAGCTAAACGCACTGCCTGATTTTGAAAAATTTGCGGCTGGGTCTGTAGAGAAATCGAAACTCGTCGTCCCCATAGATAATAAAGGTGCCGTCACACTATTTGCACCAAACACAGTTCTAAATGAACTCAAACTAAATATCGCTGCATCTTGCTGCGCCGTTAAGCCTGTTAAATGTACAGTAATAACTTGGGAATTTAGCGCATAACTGAAATCAACAATACCGTCGCTCCCACTAGAATTAGTAATCGTTGGCTCATTACCAACAGGGACAGTAAGCACGTCGCCTGCGCCAAAGTTTGCGATGGTGTAAGTGTAATCACTTGTGCCAGAAGTGAAATTGAATTGGATATTGCCAACACTTGCATCGTAGTATGGAGAAACGTTAGCGGCGGTTACAGCAACAGTTGTGGACTGTACAATGCTAGTTAGTGGCGTTGTCAACGTTTCAAGTGTTCCCCCACTATCGGTGTAAGTCACAACCACTGAAATTTGCGCTCCTACTTCAGCATCTGTAAGAGGCAACGAGCTTTGATTTTGTTGTAAAACAATATCGGTTGTTGTGCCATTGATAGTTTTTTTCCATTGATAATTAAAACCACCAGAACCCAAACCGTCAGCATCGTGAATGCTGCTGGTATCGACAGTCAATGTTTGATTTTTTATTGCAATGCCACTAATAGCAAAAGCAGACGTGAAAGAAGTGCTACCCGTAGTTGTAGCAAAGGCATGACCACCTGAAACATTGTTCGTGAAATTATTTTCAAATTTCCACAAACCAGCCAAATTTGCTTCATTACCAACCAATGTACCTGTATGACTTGCGATTTCCGCTCCTGTTAAAGCAGTATTCCAAACGGCAATGTTATCAACCTGCCCTGAAAACGAATCCCCATTTATACCACCGAATCGAATCGTACTGTCTTGCGTATTAGGTGACAGCGAACTAATGCTGCTCACTGTTGAGCCAATTGCATAGTTATAAGTTGTATTGTCAGCAGCTAAACTAACCCCCATGTGTGTCCAGCTATTTGCCTGAATAGTGCCAAGCACTGTTGGAACAACTTGTTTCCCACCAATGAGCAAATGAATCTCTAGTGTGCCATTGGTTACATTTTTTACTCCCAAAAGTCCATAGCCTGAATTACCTGGATTTCCGTTATAAATAAGCAACGGATTAACACCTGTGCCATCCCAATAAACATCCGCTTCAAGAGTTGGTTGAGTAGTCGTTACATCACCACTTGACGTGATAATGCTGCCGTTAGCAACGGAAAGAGCATTAGCAGTGAAAAAAGTCGGCGCATCATTTACCGCCGTTCCCGTAAAACTTTTCGTTCCCGTAATCGCCGTTGTAACACCATCAGAAACACTCGTTGCAACTGTAAAATTACCGTTGAAATTTGCCGCTGGCGTAAAAGTCAAACCTGCAAGCAACGTATTCACATCCGTAACTGCCCCGCTTGCTGACCAAACGCCTGTTGTCGCGTTGTACGTTGAAGTCACAGCATTTGATGTTGTGATATTCAAACTACCAGCTGCTGGATTTGAAAGAGTGAGTGTCGCCGTCACATTTTGGCTATCGATGTCGGTGATAACAATATCGGTTAAATTTAACGGTGTGTCTTCGATGTAAGTTTCGGAGGCAGTGAGATTGGTTGCAGTTGGTGAATTTGCTACAACAGGTGCAGTCACTTTAAACGTCGAAGCCGTCACAGAAGTTAATGCCGACCCCGTCACATCCATCAACATATCGCCCGAAGTGAACGCACCATCACCATCAATGTCGATAGCAAAAAACGTTTTACTATCGGTTGTGTTCAAAATGGCAACGTTGAGTTTTGATGATTGAAATTTTGTTGCCCCTGTACCTGAAAGTAATGTATTTAACGCATTAACGGTTAAGCCAGATGCCGCAACACCAGCACTTTGAGCAGAAATGATATTTAAATCGCTAGCCGATAACGTTGAGGCTAATTGAATTTTATCGACTGTTCCGCCATCGAATGTACCGAAAATTTGGTCTCGGCAACTGACAGTTGAGTCGTTGGCGAATTTGTAAATATAAACATTTTTCCCCGCGCCACCGACAAGATAATCAGCACCTAAACCGCCGAATAATTTATCGTTTTTGTTTCCGCCATTTAACGTATCGTCGCCACTGAAACCATTGAGCGTACCGCCTCCAGCACTTGCGGTAATAACATTATTTAATTCATTTCCTGAGCCTTGCATCACGCTACGCGAACTTTTGCCAATCAATGTTAAATTTTCAACGCCTATGGGTAAGGTATAACCACTTAATGATGTAATTGAGGAAATGACAGTATCTGTTCCACTACCACCGTGTGCAGAATCTTCATAAATTACATCACCGACATTATCAACATAGTAGGTATCATTCCCTGCTCCACCTTGCATGGTGTCTGCGCTTGCACGACCGTCGAGAATGTTATTTGCGCTATTGCCAACTAATAATTCGTTTTTATTTGCACCAACGGCTTTAATTGCATTACCTGTTAAGGTTAACTTTTCAACGTTTTTGAGTTTTGATAAGTCGTAATCAACGCCACTTTGCACTTCGTCAAAACCGCCATTGAAATTTTCAATGATTTTGGTTGTTGAATTAGCCGTCACATAAACATCATTGCCTAAACCGCCTGATAATGTGCTGTTGTTGATAGAACTGTTATCGATGAACGTATCGGCGTAATTACTGCCAATGACGTTTTCAATGCCAACTAATGTGTCATTGCCATCGCCGCCTGAAACCGTACCAGCGGCTAATGAAACTGACACACTACTCAACGAGTTTTTATAACTCACCGTATCAATACCCGACGCACTACCAGTAATCGTCTCGGTTGCAGATGTACTAAGAAACAAATTGCCCGCATCAAAATCTAAAACCGTGACAGTGAAATTTGCCGTCGCACTCAAATTTGAATCCGTTGCGGTGATTTGAACTGGAATCGTTTGATTTAATGCTTTACTTGGTGGAATACCGACAAGCGTATCGCCACTAACACTTAGCCACGCATGATTAGCTATGCTGTAAGTAAGTGCGCTACTATCAGGGTCTGTAAAATGATTAGCTAAAGGAAAACTCCACTGCTTGCCATAAGAAATACCTTGATCAAAATAAGGTGTTGTCAGAATGGGAGCTTGATTTGCAACGCCGCCCAAAGAAATGGTCAGCGTTTTTGTCGTCATCGCAGTGCTAGAAGGATTAGCAATTTCTTTTGAAACCGCATTCACCGTCAATGCAATGCTACCGCTTGTTTGTGAGGTACTTAACGTTAAATTCGCCAATTGTGATGATGTCAAATGCCATAAACCATCATTGTTAACGTTATAGTTTCCTGCTGATAGCGATGCTGTAGATTGAGGAACGCCTGCAACCGTAATGTCTAAAAGTTCAGAACCATCAGTATCAGTTAACGCAGCACTAATTGAAAGCGGAATCGAGCCATTGCCTGTTACATTTGAAACGGTAAGCGTTGGCGCATCGGCAACGCCTAAAACAGTGAGTGTTGTTGTCGTGCCAATAACCGATTCAACACTTTGTGCGTCAATCGTTGAGTATTGCAACGAAGTCGTGCCACTCCAATTTGCAGTCGGTCTGAAATAAACCGTTGCCGCATTCGACGTAGCGGGAACAAGCGAATTGACGTTTAACGCTTGTGTCAAACCAGAATCTGAATACAACGCACCATTTGGCAAACTGGTAATTTTGAAACTGGCAATGTTTGTCGAGCTGGATAGGTTGATTGCAATTGTTGAATCTTCCGCGCCACCCAACGTGGTAATGATAGAAGAACTAGGTGAAAAATTATCGGCAGTTAACGGCGTATTGATAAGATTAAGATTTTGCAGCGTTAATAATGTCACCCAGCCATAAGTGCTGCTAGATGCTCCGTCTTTGTCCCATTGAAATAACGCATCGTTGCCATTTTGAATTAAGCGCAAATAACCAATCGTGCTATTGGTATAACCAATGCTTTGACCGCTGTTGAGAAAATCATAAAGTTGAATTCGATCACCATTCGCACCAGCAGTGAAATCGGTGATTAAAACAGTGCCATTAGTCGGTGTAGTCGGATTGCTATAATTGTTA
>JAQTXN010000208.1 GCA_028688755.1 Methylococcales bacterium
TTCAATTTCTTGCCTAAATTTTAGTAAGCCATAAAGTCCAGGTCTTATTTTGTAAATATTTTTATCTAGCTGCACAATTCTACGAATGCTGGCAAAAGGCGTTTTAGTTTTCCAAGCACATTCTTTTATTTTGAAAACCTCTTGATTCAATTGCCCAAGCGTTGCAACGCCGCCTAACTGTTCCAATGTTAAAAGAACTGCTTCATTCTGTTTCATAACGGTAAATCAATCCTAAAATGTATAAAACTCATGATAAATTGAAAACTTTTTTGGAAACAACTGCATAATTTCTGGCATCAACTGCCTTTTACCGCCTACCCATTTTAAAAATGGAGCTACTAATTTATTTTTTTTTGCCATATTTATATTTTGAAATTATATGTTCGGCTTATCCGAATAATTGTTGGTATTTTTATTTAAAATTTGATTTTCCTGAACCTTAGATAGTGCAGGTGCGATAAGGTAATCTGTGCTACCTCACAAGTCTAGCCTTTTAAACTTTTTAGTATAGGAAAATTCAAAAGTCCACAAACCAATTGCTACAAAACAGCCTCAAATCGGGTGTTGTTGTGATTTAAGTAGTTGCACCATCTAACAGACTAATAACATTCAATTTAATTGCCAAACGTGTGAGTTCAATATCATTAGAAACACCCAATTTACTTTTAATTTGATAATGGCAATTACAAACCGTCTTTTGGCTGATATTTAAAATCTTAGCAATCTCTTCTGTATTTTTTGCTTCGACTAGCAACCGTAAAATTTCAAACTCACGAGTTGTTAAAGATTCTAACGCGGTACGTTCATTGTCAATTTTTTCCAATGCCAAAACCTGCGCTATATCAGGACTTAAAAAATAACGTCCTGCATAAACTTCTCGAATTCCTTGTAAGAGTAAAGAAGGCGAACTACTTTTTGTGACGTATCCCAATGCTCCAGCACGAGTGGCTTGCAGGGCAAAGTTTGAATTTTGGTGCATACTGAATACTAAAATTTTTGCTTGATTACAGCGTTGTTTGATACGAGCAATAAGTTCTAAACCGCTAATGGTTGGCAATGAAATATCCGTCACAATGACATCAGGATTACATTCTTTAAAAAGCTCATACGCTTGACTGCCATTATCGGCTTCGGCTATCAGTTGCAAATCCGATTGTTTTGAAATCAATCCACGATAGCCTTCTCGGACAATCGCATGGTCGTCAACCAACAAAATTTTAATCATGATTCGTCTCCAGTTATGGGAAAGGACACGGACACCACTAATCCATGAGGCTTGTTAATGGTAAATGATACCTCGCCATGCAATGCACTCACTCGTTCATGAATGCCAAACAACCCAATTCCTGATTTATTGGCAAACGGTAGCGTTGTTGCAATGCCATTGTCTTTGATAATGAAAATAATGTTGCCATTTTCATTTTTTAACGAAATATCGACTTGCGTTGCATTGGAATGTTTAGCGATATTGGTCAAGCATTCTTGCGCGATTCTAAATAGCGCAACAGCTTGAATTTCAGAAATGTTTTTACAATCGCCGTCGATATTTAACTGATAAGAAACTTTGCCACTATTACGATTATTCCAATCTAAAACTAAACCGCTCAAACTTGCAAAAAGCCCCAATTCATCTAATTCAACAGGTCGCAAACGTGCTAATAAACTGTGAATAGAATCCATCATGTGTTTTGTAATTGGGTTAATTTGATTGATTTCATCGATTAACTCAGGACATTTTTCGGCGGCGGTGTAACTCACCGATGCGGTAATAGCGTTAATACCTGCTAAACATTGACCAAATTCATCATGTAATTCGCGTGATAAATACCGTCTTTCATCTTCTTGCAACGTCATGAGTTTTACGATGAGTTGTCGTCGGTCTTCTAATAATTGTTGCTGACTATCGGCTAAATGATTGACCGCATCCGAGATAATTTGCCACTCAACAATATCAAATAATGGCAGTCGATAATTTAAATCCCCTTTTCGGATTCGCTCTAATCCGTCCACAATCGCACAAGTTGGTCGTACTGTTCGACGCACGCTCATAAAAACCAGAAAGGAAATCGCTATCGTTGTGACGATTGCTAATCCAATGAAATTACAAACGTTTTCCCATGCTTGAGCAATTTGTACGTCTTGATTCGCCGAAACAGTAAGCGTTCCGTAAGGTTGATTGTTAACGACGATGGATTTTGAAATTTCAAGATTTGGTCTAAAAATCCAACGATAAAGTTTTGCAAACAGGCTTGTGTTATCAAACGCCATAAATTTTTCACCGTTACAAAAACCATACGTTTTATTATTTTTATCGGAAACAAAATTAACGCATATTCCCGATTTGTTATGAGTTTGTTTCCACAACGAAAAATCAGGTTCTTGGTTTGGAATAAGTTGTGATTGAACCGAAATTCGCTTACTCAGCGAATCCATTGTGATTTGCATAGCGTGCTGTGTTTGTTGGTCACTGCGATACAAAACATAAGTCGTTGTCGTGAATAAACTCAATAAGGCAATGGCTATAAGCTGTGATAGAAAATGGAATTTAAGGTTCATTGCAACACTTTGGTTTATAAAAATGGTTGCCAATTATTCGCAATGGTTTCTTTTGTTACAAGATGGCTCGATGAAGTCGGGCAAAATGCCCGTATTTTTAGGGCAAAAATCGGATTACAGAATTTTCCTTTGTTTTTAGACTGAACCTGTTTTCAAACTCACGGCAAAGGAAATTCACATGTTTAATGACGCAAATATCAACTGGCAAACTCTCGGAAATTTTGAACATTTATGCTATTCGATTCTAAACATTGATGAACAAAACAAAATCGTTGATGTGATTTTTAAATTTGCGGCAAATCAGCAAATTGTTTTGCATCGGCACAAAGTGCTTAATCATCTTTTTGTGATTCAAGGCGAGCATCATATTTATGAAGCTAACGGTAAGTTGAAAGAAATTCGCCCCGTTGGTAGTTACACCATTAGTCAGCCAAGTATTGAACCGCATCGAGAAGGTGGCGGTGATATGGATGTGGTTGTTTTATTTAGTATTCGTGGTGATGATGGCGTTTTTTATGAAATTCTCGACGATGATTTAAACGTCATTGCTGCGCTCGGAATGCAAGATTTTATCGATTTGTATAAAAATCAAAAATAAGAGCTGTGTTGTGAAGCGTTTGAAATTCATTGCATTTCATTCGCTTCGATATGTAATAAATCTACCCAACGGATTTTACTCAAAATATGGGTTTAGTTTTTTGGCAATGATTCCGATGCGGGTGTTGTGAATGTAATTGCTGGCATTATTTATTCTCTGATTTTCAATATCACATTTCAAATCCCAAAATAATTTTCATGTATCGTTCAACCG